>JAJYIO010000007.1:0-16700 GCA_021790035.1 bacterium
CCTTCAAGCTAGGAAGCTAGCGAAGGTTTCGATCCTCCCTCGCAAGCTCGGGCAGTGACTCGAGGGAACCCGCCGGTTCCCTCGAACTCTCTCCGGCTTGAAGGCAAGCTGCTTCGCCGCTCGGCTTTATAGGTTGCGAGGATTTCAGGATGAAGGCCGGAGGCGCTAGTTTGCTTCCGGGCGAGCCCGGAGGTGAACGGGGCCTGGCTTCGGCTCCGCGAGTTTTTCGAGCAATCCGAGGGAGCGCTGGCTCATCTCGGGAATCGCGATCACCGTCAGCAGGGCCCCGGCCAGGGAAACGAGGGCGAGGATGCCCATGGTGGTAGGCAAGCCAACCGACTGCAGGACCAGCGGCATCATGAAGGCTCCCAGCGCAGCGCCGATCTTGCCCGAGGCTGCCGAGATGCCGTGCCCCATCCCGCGGACACTGGTGGGGAAGGCCTCGGTCGGAAGCAGGAAGGTCGTGGTGTTGGGACCGAACTCGATGAAGAAGAAGCTGAGCATGTAGAGGCCCACGAAGAGCGGCAGATTTCCAAGGATTCCTGGCGCCAGGAACATGGCGCCATAGGCCAGGGCCATCACGACGAATCCGAGGCCCTGGATGGCCTTGCGACCCATCTTGTCCATCAATGCGGCCGCCACGAAGTAGCCAGGCACCGCCGCGATGGCGAAGATGCCCGCCGAGATCAAGGTCGTGCCGAGGAGGCTCGCGTGGGGGAGCATCTGGCGCAAGATGAGCTGTTGCGACACGCCGTTCCCGTAGAACGCCACATCGACGAGGAACCAGCAGCCGGCCGTCCCCAGCAACCGGAGGAAGAAGGGCTGCTGGAGCAGGCTCTGGCGAGCGAACGTGCCGTCCTCTGTGACCTCCTTGCCCGTGAGATCCGAGACGACGGCGCGGGCTTCGGACGTGCGACCGGAGGCCACCAGGTAACGCGGGGGCTCGGGCAGCGTGCGGCGGAGGTAGAAGACCGATGCCGCGGGCAGGGCGCCAAGACCGAGCATGAGCCGCCAGATCATCTCGTGGGGCAGCCCCGAGGCCAGGAAGGCCGAGGCCACCAGGGGACCGGCGAGCAGGCCCAGTCCCTGCATGGCGAAGACCATCGTGACCAGGAAGCCGCGCCGTGAGCGGTTGGCGTACTCCGACATGATGACGGCGCTGGTGGGATAATCGCCCCCCACGCCGATTCCCACGATGATCCGGGCCAGGAGCAGGAGGCCGAACGAGGGGGCGAATGCCGAGAGAATTGCGCCGCTGACCAGCAGCAAGAGCTCCATCCCGTAGATCGGTTTGCGGCCGAAGCGATCCATGAGGCGACCGAACAGCAGCGCTCCCACGACCGAAGCAGCCAGGGCCGTCGCGTTGAGAACCGAGAGTTCGAGGGTCGACAGATGCCACAGGGGCGCGAGGATGGCGGTGACCGTGCCGATGATGAAGAGGTCGTAGGCGTCAGTAAAGAAGCCCATTCCGGACGTCAGGACCGCCTTCCAGTGAAACCGGGCGACCCCGGCCTCGTCGAATGCCTCCAGGGCGGTCGAGCGAGACGGGGGTGGAGCGACATCGCGCACGGCTGCGCGACGGGGTTCTGCGAGTAAAGGGACGGACATGCGGATGAGTATCCTCTCGAAGGGAGACATCCTCAGCCTACGGACCTTCGGTGACGATCCTGTGACAGCCCGTTCAGTTCAGCGGTTTTCACCAACCTCGCTCTCTTGGAGATCGATCTCGGGAGGCTTGCCGACAGCGGTGTCGGGCGCCTGGGGCAGTGCGGGGCGAACGCCGCCGAAGGCCTCGCGCGGCAGCGTGAATCGAAAGGTGCTGCCCTTGCCTACAGTGCTCTCCACGCTCGTCGTGCCGCCCATCGCCTCGACCAGGTGCTTGACGATCGCCAGCCCGAGGCCCGTTCCGCCCACCTCGCGCGAGCGGCCCGAGTCCACGCGGTAGAACCGTTCGAAGAGACGTGGCAGGTGCCTCGCCTCGATGCCGGGCCCCGAGTCCGAGATCGAGACCTGGACCATGCGTCCCTCCGGGTGGGCTCTCACGGCGATCGAGCCGCCTTCTGAGCTGTACTTCACGGCGTTCTCGAGGAGGTTGAAGAGGACCTGCTCGAGAGCGCCCGCGTCGGCCATTGCCGGTGGCAGGAAGGCGGATGGCTCGGCCTTGATCGCGATCCCCTTGGCGGCGGCCATCTCCTCGAACTGGGCCGCGATGCGCCGGATCTCCCCAGAGAGGTCGATGAGCGCGACCGGCAGCCGGTGCTGCCGGGATTCGATGCGGGAAAGGTCGAGCAAGTCCTCCACGAGCCGCTCCATCCGCTTGGCATTCCGGGTGATCGCGTCGGCCAGCGTGACGGCCATCTCCGGATCGCTGCCAAGAGCCTGGTCCAGGGTCTCCGTCGCCGAGAGAATGGTCGCCAGCGGGGTCCGGAGTTCATGCGAGACATTGGCGACGAAATCCCGGCGCACGACCTCCAGCCGGCGGAGCTCGGAGACGTCCACGCACACGGCAAGCAGACCTCGCCCCGCGAGGCCGGTCGCGTGGACGAGCAACCGCCGACTGGTTCCCGAGGGAAGCAGCAGTTCGATTTCCCCGGACACGGCCGCCAGGGCGCCCCATCCGCGGGCGAGCAGCTCTTCGAAACCCGGGTGGGATATGGCCTCGATCGGAAGGCGTCCGGAAGGCTCTCCGACGATGTCGAACATTTCCCGGAAGGCCCGGTTGGCCAGTACGATCCGGCCCCCGGCATCCAGAGCGAGGATGCCTTCTTGCATGGCGGCGAGAATGTCACGTAGACGGTCGCGTTCCGGCTCGAGCCGGGCGCAGGCGTCCTTCAGCTCGGCGACCTCTGCTTGCAGCTTGGCGATCGCCCGGGCCTGAGCGCGCAGGCGGTGCCATTCGATCGTGGCGGCAAGCGACCCGCCGGCGGCAAGACCTGCCACGGCCGGAAGGAGCGTCGACAAGGCGATCACCAGCTAGAGGTCCGGCGATGCCACGAAACGGTACCCGACCCCGCGGACCGTCTGGACGTAATCGCAGGCCGGTCCGAGCTTTTCGCGGAGACGCTTGATGTGCGTGTCCACCGTCCGGAGCGTCGTCTCGCCCGAGATGCCCCAGACGTCGTCCAGCAGCCTCTCGCGGGTCTGGACGCGATCCCTGCGCTCGAAGAGGGTGCAGAGCAGGCGGAACTCGAGCGCCGTGAGCTCGACCTCGTCGTGGTCGACCCAGACCCGGTGGGCTTCGGCGTCGATCGCCATCAGGCCGAAAGGCACGAAGCTGGCCGCACGGGCCTCCGGAACGGCTTGTCGCTTGAGGATGACGCCGATCCGCAAGAGGAGTTCCTTGACGCTGAACGGCTTGACGACGTAGTCCTCGGCTCCGAGCTCGAAGCCTGCGATGCGGTCGGATTCCTGGCCCTTGGCCGTCAGCATCAAGATCGGGATTCCGGCCGTCGTCCCATCCATCTTGAGGCGTCGGCAAACCTGGGCGCCGTCGAGATCGGGGAGCATCAGATCGAGCAGGATGGCGTCCGGATGGGACTGGATGGCCAGTCGCAATCCCTCGTGGCCGCCCGTCGCCGTCAGCACCTCGTGACCCGCCTGGCGCAGGTTGTAAGCCAGGACCAGCAGGAGGTCCTTCTCATCCTCGACGACCAGGATGCGAGCCAAACGTACCTCACCAGAATTTCCCTTCGGGGCAGTCGCTGCGGGGATGCGCCGCCTCTGCAGTCCTCCCGGCCGGGGGCCAGGCCTGCCGTGCCGCTCTCCAACCGAGGGTGCGTTTCATCGCCAGAGAGTGGGCGAAGCCGGCGGGCAACTCGGCCGGGATCCGGGAAACCTTCAAGAGGTTACCCGTGCCCGCAAATGGCGGCAAGCGCCCGCCCTCTCGATCGCATCATGGGCGCGACGACGGACCTCGCGGCCGAAAGGATATCTCGGGGACCGGGCGAAAGTTCTGGTGGGGTCCGCCGTCAGCTCGCGGATGCCGTGAGGTTCTGCAGGTCCCAGCTTCCCGGGGGGCTGTTCCAGAAGATGTCGGACGGGGCTTCCTCTACCACCGGGGCCGTCACGACCTTCAGCTTGGCTGCGGGCCGACGCCGCCGGGTGAGGCCGAGCAGGCGCAAGCCGGCGGCCGCCCCGACAACGAATGCCAGTCCATCGAGGCCCGTCCAGCCGGGGCTCCGTTGCGTTCCCTGATCCCGGGTTTGCCCCGGTGCCGGGATGGCCGGCTGCAGCCGGGAGCTGCTCGTCTGGAGCGCCGGCGCCCGGGATCCGCCCGCAATGGTTGCGTTCGTCTCGGACTGGTTCGGGCTGGACGACACCGGCTGAGCCGACGGCGGGAGGTCGGCCTTCGATCTCCCGGGCAAACGCTCGACCACCACTCCGGCCGGGACGATCTCGACGGGAAGCTGATGGGCGTCGGCTGCAGGTCTGGCCGCGGCGACGTCCGGTCGGGCTTCGGAGCGGCCCGGGACGACTTCGTTGGGCCTGCTGGCGCCCAGGGTCGGCATCTGCAGGACCTGACCCACCATGATGCGAGCCGGATCGGCCAGGTGGTTCAGACGGGCGATCTCGGGCCACCGGCTTCCCGACCCGAGCTCACTGGCTGCGATGCGGTACAGCGATTCCCCCGCCACGACGACGTGCTGGGCCTGTCCGGCGAGCGCCGGGCCGGCGGATCCCACGATCACCGCGACCGCCGCTGCGACGGGCAACACGGGAATCTCTCTTTTCGCCTCGGGCTCCAGGGCCTCGATGAGAACGGCGATCTCGGCGTGGATGTCAGGCTGGGCTGCGAACGAGGCCTGAAGTCTGGCGAACCTGCGGGCATTCATGCGTGTCTCTCCGGGTCGGAACGACCAGGTCCGATGATAGCAAGGGGTGGATTGAGCCGAAGGTGGTCGCGCTCACAATTTGCAACACTTCCCGGGTACAAGGCCTGCGTCCCATGTCGAGATCCTTCTTGCTGGCCACTGCGCCGGTCCTGCTGGTCGCTGCCTGCAGCGTCCGGTCTCCCGCCGCAGCGCCGGATCGGCCCACCCCCGCACCTTCGGTGACGCCGATGCCTTCGGATCTGGTCATCCGTACCGGCATCACGAGCCCACTGCACGCCGACTGGAACGCGGGTGTCTTCTTCCACACCTACAACTTCGACTTCCCCACCGGGACGTTCGAGGAGCTGCCAGCCACCTCGGACTTCGGGCAGGTCGACTTCGAGGCGGATGGCAGCGGCGGCGGCGGAGCCGGCAACTACTTCGTCGCCCAGCGCACGGCCCTTTCCACGCCCGTCGTCGTGTACTTCCAGGACGAGACTTCGGTCGGTTACGACGCCCTCACGGTCGCGCCGACGTCCGGTTGGGGGTTCCCGGGCGGCCCGCAGCCCTATCTGGCGATCGCCTCCGGGAGCGTCGTCGCGTTCCAGGTCACGGTTCCGCCTGCGACGGCCAGCTGCTACGGGAAGCTCCGCGTCACCTCCATCGGTCCCAGCGCCCAGGGACCCGAGATCGGGTTCGACTACGCGTACCAGATGGCGACCGGCAGCACGATCCTGTAGGGCGATTTTCGGTTCTCAGAAACTGCCCCCCGCAGCAGCCTCAGCCCGAGGCCTCGACGTCTTCGATGTCCGCCAGGTCCTTGAGTCTGCCCACGGCGCGCTTGTTTGCGACGAAGTCCGCCTTGCCGATCACCGGTACGTCGATCTCGGAGATCCGGACCACGATCTTGTTCGAGACGGCCTCTTCGAACGAAACCCCCGAAACCGAGGTCAGGATGTCGATCCTGTTGGGCGGCAGCCCGATCTGGAAGACGAGGTCCGTCTCGGTAAGCTCTTCTTCCTTCAGCTCCGAAAGGGGAGCCCCGAAGGTTGCAAGGGCGCGATAGACACGCCTTGCATTGCCGGGGGTCGGGCGAGTCCAGATATCCAGATCGCCCGTTGCTCTGGCCTGGACTATTCATGACCCGCTACTCGACCGTCGCATCTCGGCCCGCCTGCTTCGTTGCACCGCGGTCCGTCGGTCCTCACGTACTGTTCAAGTACGCTGCGTCCTCGGGCCTGGTGCGCCTCGCATCCGGACCGATCTGCTCGGTCTCGCTACGCGAGCCGTGAATAATTCAGGCTAGGTGTCCCATGAACGGCCCGGGCGTGGGAACCGACGACGAGAAATTCAGCGCCCTCGCCGGACAACGCGCGCAACATGTCGAGGAAGTCTGGATTCAACGGGCTGTCCCTTGAACGCCCAGGCCGTCAGAGTCAAGGACCAGACACTCGCCAGGCGTTCCTCGGCAGAGGCCTGACGATCAGAAGGGGCCGGATCGGTCAGGCGGACCTTCCGAATAGGTAAAGGGTGTCGCTCCGAAACTCCCACGGTCTCAGTAGACCCGCGGCCCTTGCGATGTTCCTTGCTAGTGGGGGAGGGGGGACTTGAACCCCCACGCCTTGCGGCGCCTGATTTTGAGTCAGGTGCGTCTGCCGTTCCGCCACTCCCCCGGAGTGAGGAGCTTCAGTCTACCAGACTTCCCGCTGGCGGGGGGGGAGATGCGCTGCTGGCCGAGGTCTGAAGATGGCTGCGGGGAGTCCGTCCAGGCAAGAGGCCTGTCGCCTAGGTGTTGCCAGAGATGCGCGACGCGTTGCGCGGGATCGGCCGCCGTGGCGCCCGGGTCGTTGACTCATCCGGATCTGGGTTCCATGTGCGAGCTTGGCGTGTGTTTATGGTTGAAAATTTAATGAATCTTCCTTTAGTGAAAAGTAGTTTTCCGGTAGTTTCCCTCGGTAGTATGATGCTAAATTGTGACGCGTCGCAGTTTTTGCAAATCGTTGAACGGGAGGGGACGATGGCTATAAACGCGCCCATTATCGATGTCCAGATTGCGATCGACGTCATCGGGCAGATCGAGGCCAAGGCCGAGCTTTCTCATCTAAGTGTGAAGAAATACCGGAATTTCCTCACGATCTACAGCTTCGAAGGCAAGTCATCGAGACGGCATGCTCGCCTGGCCCTGGGCGAGGACTCGAGCTGGCAGCTGCACCTGCCGGTCGGCAACGACGACTGGGAGATGACGCGCCTCTGTCGGCCCCTGGATGATGTGATGCAGACGCTGCTCGGCGATTGCCTGCTCGGGCTGGCGCAGGGGCCGGAGGCCCTCAGGTCGGACTTGATTCGCATCGGATATCTCGGATAGAGACCAGGGCAGGCCGCCGAGCGGCCCCCTCGAGGTAGTGGAGCCTGCGGGAACACCGAGGTTCGATGTCTGCCCCGGAGGACGATCGACGGCCTGCCCGAGATGCCAGACGTCGGATTTGCCGCGAACAGCCAAGCACGTTCCGTGGTCAATTATGACGTCAAACTTAACGATCATTTGTTCCGGTCGGCGCATAGTCAGAAGAGTGGACGGGTATAAGGCCCGTGCCGGGAGGCTTGGAATACTCTGATTACGCCGTGGGAGCTACTAATAGAGTCTGCTAAGGCTTATCAGATGAGCCTTTCGGTCGAGCAGGTCGAGAGTTTTCAGCGCTATTACGAGCTTTTGCTCGAGGGCAACGAGGCTTTCAATCTGACTCGGATCACGGTGGAGCGTGAGGTTGTCGTCAAGCACTTCCTCGATTCCATGGCCAGTCTTCAAGGCGTTCCTTTTACCTGGCGAGATCGGGCCGTCGCCCTGCTGGATGTCGGCTCCGGTGCCGGGTTTCCCGGGATTCCCGTGCTTCTTGTCTGTCCTCGCTGGCAAGGAATTCTCCTCGATGCCAGGCGGAAGAAGGCCGAGTTCCTGGCCGACGCGATCGCGAGGCTCGGCCTTGCCGATCGGGTCCAGGCCCGGTGGGGGCGCGCCGAGGAGGCTCCAGCCGATGAACTCGGCCGGTATGATGTGGTGACGGCGCGGGCGGTGGCGGATCTCGGGCGTCTGGCGAGCTGGACGGTCCCGTTCGTGAAGCCGGGCGGACGGGCGGTTCTGTTGAAGGGACCGCGGGCTGGCGAGGAGGTCGAAGCTGCCTGGGGCGCGATTTCGAGGGTGGGCGGAGCCCGGCCCGAGACGTTCAGTTTTGAACTTCCTGAGGGGCACGGGGAGAGGTCCCTGGTGGTCATTGAGAAGCAACATACGGAAAAGTAGATTTATCAACGTCCTGATATAAGTTTCCGGTTCGTAGGGTACATAGGGTTGGGTAGCGGTCCCTTCCGCGGGGGTCGGGGTCGCAAGTCGAAGAGGTTGGCTATGAAGAACTTCTCGGTCGTTCAGGAGCACTTCAAGAAGCTGCGCTGCGCTCATTGCAACGAGGCTTTCACGCCAGACGGAGTCAAGCTCTTGCGGGAGGAGAAGGACTACTGGGTCGTCAAGGTCCACTGCACGGCGTGCAATCAGCCAGCTGGCGTGGCGATCGTCGGCGTGGAGTACGAGAGCGTCGAGGCGCAGGCCGGGCGCGAGCGCGTCGAGCTTCCCGCGCCGGCGCAGGGATACAACACCCGCAGCCGGTCCATCTTCTCGTCGCGGCGGGAAGAAGAGCGCTTTGCCGGCCTTCCCCCGATCTCTTCGGACGAGGTCCTGGACGCGCACAAGTTCTTCACGGATCTGGGTTCCAACTGGTCCGACATGCTTCCCAAGCGCAAGTAGCCAGGCAAGCTTCAGCGAGGGGCCCGGGGCGATACCGTTCGCATCCCGGGCCCCTCGCGCTTCAGGCAAAGAAGCTCATGGCCGCGAAGGTTACGCGACTGTCCTCTCGATCCATCACGGCCTGGCCGTAATCGAGCAGCGTTCCGCCCCGGGGCGCGACGAGCTGGAGCATGGACCAGACGCTCGAGTGCCCGCAGATGCGTGTCGAGTTGCCGTCGGCGTGAATGGAGTGCCAGAAGCCGGCGTCGTCCGCGAGGACCAGCCGGTCGATGGCCGTGCGATCTCGGTCCTCGATGCGGCCCATCATGGGCCCGGCCGCCTGGCGATCGCCATACATGGGGCCGATGTGCGAGAAGTCGACACTGGCGACGACCGTGACGCACTTTCTGGACCCGGCGAGAATGTCGCGGAGAGCTTTCAGGACCGGGCGGATACGCTGCGTGGAGTTCGGGCCGAAGGCCGTCAGAAGGGGCACCATGGTAAAGGGTGCCTGCGCCAGGTGGCGGAGGAAGACGGCCTGAAACTCGACGCTGTGCTCGCGCTGATGGACCAGCGGATCCGCCAGAATCCAGTCGCCCAGACGCCCGACGAGTTCGTCGCAGATCTCTCGATCGGCCGGCACGGGGCCCAGCGGGGTGGCAAAATCGACGGGCGCCAGGGAGATCCCGTGCTGGAGACCGGCGTGGCCGATGCCCAGGACGACGTAGACATCGGCTGGCGCGGCCTCCACCAGGGAACGATAGCCACGAGCATAGGTGGCGCCGCCCAGGCGAGGATCGATGTGCGGAAGAACGAATCCGGCTAGCTGCTCGGTGCGTCGGGGTGGGGGATCCGCCTGCGCGAGCAGCCCGTCGATCCAGGTGGCCGTCTCGGGCCCGAGCGCCGGATAGGACCTCCCCGCCAGCCTCGCTGGCCTGGGTCCCGAGCGCGCCAGGCGCTCCATCGTCTCGATCTTTTCGAGGGCGCGGGCGTCTTGCAGGAGGAGGAAGTTGGCCATCTGCTCGGCCACGAGCGTCACCGCTTGCTCCGAGACGGCCTGACCCTCTCGGGTCATGCGCAGGGCGATTTCGGCGACCGTGCTCGTTCCGTCGAAATGCCTGGCGATGGCAAGAAAGGCCAGCGGGACGGTCACGGGATCCGGTTGCAGTTCCAGGGGATCGATGACGAGGAGACGATCGGGATCTTCGGGGAACGGGCGAATGTCGAGCGGGCGGAGGGCAGGTGGAACCATGACTTCAGGGTAGCCGATCTGAGGGCGTTCGGTTGCACCAAGGTTTCGGCGGACGGGAGGGGCGTTGTCCGGGGTGCTCCTGGTTCGACAGGCTCGAGCCCGAGGAGTCAGACCGGGCCCGGTTGCAAGACGGTGCCCGCTTTCTCTGGCCTTCGGGCGCCGGGCACGACAGCGCGAGGGTCTCATTCAAGGTGGATGTGATCCGGAACTCGGCAAAATGGCGTACGTCTTGTTTCGCCGGTCGGCTGGTCAAGACCGGGCCCTGGCGCGGTAGAATAGCGCCAGGAGCGCGTCGTAGTTTGCGTCTCCCCCAGGGGAGCTCCGATGATCCGAGTCCTCGTTGTCGACGATCACCCGATAGTCCGTCGCGGAACCTGCGAGATTCTCGCAGATGCGCCGGACCTCGAGGTCGTGGGCGAGGGATGCAACGGCGCCGAGGCGATCGAGCTTGTGGCTAGATTGCAGCCCGACGTGCTGGTCATGGACGTTTCGATGCCCGTTCTCGACGGCGTCGAGGCCACCCGCCGCCTCATGGCGGTTCCCGACGGCCCCGGGATCCTGATCCTGTCTGCCGGTGGCGAGGACGATCAGATCCTGGGCGCATTGCGGGCGGGCGCGCTAGGGTACCTCCTCAAGACGGCCCCGGACGAGTTGCTCATCGAGGCCGTCCGGCTGGTCGAGCAGCGCAAGCCCGCGGTCTTGCAGCCCGAGGTCACGCGGGTTCTGGTCGGTGGGGTGTCCGAGGGGACCGGAACCCGGGCTGCATCCGAGCTTCTTGAGCCTCTGTCCGATCGCGAGATCGAGGTTCTAAGGGAGGTAGCCAAGGATCTTGGCAACAAGCAGATCGCGAGTCGGCTTGCCATCTCGGACCGCACCGTGCAGCAGCATCTGGCCAATGTGTACGGAAAGCTCGGGGTTTCGTCCCGTACCGGAGCCGTGCTGAAGGCCCTGCAGCTGCGGTTGCTGTCCCTCGAAGACTGCAAGCTCTGAATGGAGGCGGTGGCGATGATCGAATCGATTCACCCGCGAGCGACGAGAGTTCCCGGCCGGGCTCCTCGCGTCTGGCCCAAGGTCCGGCCCGCGGTCCTGGCGATCGCCGGGCTGCTGGCGATGGCCCCGATTGCCCGTGCGGCGGATTTTGCCGAGGTCTTGCGGGTCGTCGGCCCGGTCGAGGTTCGCCACGCCAAGGTCTGGAGCCCGGCGCGGGTCGGCACCGAGCTGGACCCGGGCGATGCCATTCGCACCGACGACCAGGGATATGCCACGATCCGGGACCATGGAGCCGTCACGGACCTCTACCCCCTGACCACGCTCGAGATCACCGCCGATTCCCAGCTCTCCATCACGGTGGGCCGGATCTGGTCGCACTTCCTGCACGTCCTCGGCGTGCCCCGCGAGATCCGGGCGCCGGACGCGGTGGCCATGATCCGGGGAACCACCCTGTCGGTCGGGGTTTCATCGGCCAAGAGCGACGTCACGGTCCTCGAGGGCCACGTGGTGGTCCAGGCGATTTCCGGCGCCAGCGAGATGGTCAACGGCGGCTTCGCGGTGGGCGTCGACCACGGGGTCCTGGGGTCGGTGGTGCAGGCCAATCCGGTTCTGCTGGACCAGGGCCGGGAGTTCCTCGAGCAGGCGCTCCCGCTGATGCCAGGGGTGAGCGCGGCCCCAGGCGGCTCGGCCGGTCGACTCGAGGCCCGCCAGGGTATGCGCTCCCCGCACCGTGGCGCGGGGATGGCCGGGCGCGGTGGAGCGGGCGACCTGGCACCGCCTGGAGGGGCTCCGGTCGCACGAGAGCCGGGGACCATCGGCGGGCCGAGCGGGCCTCGTGCGATGCAGTGGCACATGCCGGACGCCGAGCAGCGAGCCGAATCGGAGTGGGACGAGCACCGTCTCGGCCCGATGGGCTTTCAGCGAGCTCCCGGCCAGCCCATGTTCGGGCGGGCCGACGTCGGTCGGGAGGTGGTCGGTCGGGACGCGGTCGGCCGACGTGGATTCCCCGCCCAGAACGCGCCGATGGGCCTCTTCCAGACCGGACCCGTGCCCCCGATGATGGGGGGGGCTGGGCCTGTCGGCGATCTTTCCGTCGAACGGATGGAGCGCCCGGCTGGCGTGGTCCTTCCCAACGGCCGGCCGATGGAGGGGCCGCCGCTCGAGAGTGGCATGATGACGACGGGCGGCAGCGATCCCA
Source organism: bacterium (assembly GCA_021790035.1). GTDB lineage: Bacteria > Cyanobacteriota > Sericytochromatia > S15B-MN24 > VGJW01 > JAJXWQ01. The sequence continues at coordinate 12,021 of JAJYIO010000007.1, forward strand.
CCGCTCTTCCGGAACCCGTGCAGGCACCCGAGACGCGTGACGGAAGCACCGTCCCGATTTCCGGAACGACCCAGACCCAGTTGTCGCCCGATTCAGGGCCAGTCGGGAGCGCGGATACATTGCCGCAGGGGACCGGTGGCAGCCAGACGAAATAAGTTCGAGCCGGGAGCCGCTGCGGTCTGGACGGTCGCGGCGATAGTGCCCTGGTTGTTCGCCGCAAGACCCTGCCAGGCCGCCGATGCCCAGCCCTTCGCGCAGGTGGCGGCCGTAGGCGCATACGACGGGAACATCTCTGGCCACTCCGATGTATCGATCTCGCCGTGGAACGCGGTCTACACGAAGGGTCCGGCGGACTGGCACGGCGGGCTGGTTGCTGGTGGCGGCGTCAACGTGGATCTTGACGACAGGCTGTCGACGCTTTGCGTCGTCGACGTGGCGGGCCAGCGATATGTCGACTACCCGGCTCTGAGCGGGTTCCTGGGATCGGCCTCGGTCCAGGGCAAGGCCGTGGATCTTCCGGGCGATATCGATGCCCTCCTGACCTACACCTTCCGGGAGGATTTCCAGGGCGACTCGGGGCACGATGTCTCGGGCGGGATCGAACGGCCGCTGCCTTTTGCGGTCGTGGGCGCTTCCGATATCGGCTACGACTGGAGCCTGGCTGCCGACAGCGCGCTGGGCTACCAGGGTCCGTACGCGGATGTCGGAGCCAGCCGGAGATTTCGGGCGACAGGTACCTGGCTCGGGGTCAGGGTGACCGGCCTGGTCGAAGCCTATCCCAGCCGCACCGACGGGATCGTGTCGACTTCTGCCGAGGTATCGCAGGACCTGGGCCGGCAGACGGCCATCTTTGGCCGGGTGAGCTACGACTGGGTCTACAGCACCCAGGCCGGCAGTTCGCTTTCGAGTCCCGAGTTTCTTCTGGGAACCGTCTGGACCTACCCCTGATCCGCTTCGGGTGGTCGGTCGCCGGTAGCTCGCGAGCGCCGTATTCCGGCGGCCAGACGGGCATTGGCGTGTACCTCGGCGAGGCTTTCCATCCCGACCAGGACGCAGTGGATGAAGGGGCGCTCGAGATTCCAGCCGATGCTTTCCGCGGCGACGTGGGCCAGCCGGCCTTCGCCCACGGCCTTCATCACGGCAACGCCGGTCCCCGCGGCGTGGTGGGCTTCCAGGGCCCTGGTGTAGTCCCGGAGGCCGGCATCCATGTGGTCCTCGAACCGGTTGAAGTTGGTCATGACGACGTCGATCTCGGGCCGCCCCACCGAGGCCTCGAGCGTGTCGATGTTGTGCGTCGAGATGCCGATGGCCCGCACGAGGCCCCGGGCCTTGGCCTCCTGGAGGCTCTCGAGGGCTCCGCTGCGGCCCTCGAACTCCCCGGGGGCGTCCAGGTCGTGAAGGAAGAACAGATCGATGTAGGAGACCCGCAACTCCTCGAGCGCGAGCGCGATCGAGCGCCTGGCCTGGTCGGCCGTTCGTGCGTGAGTCTTCGTGGACACGCGCACGCTCTCCCGCTCGACCGCGCCGAGGGCAGTGGCCAGATGCGGGTGGGTCCCGTAGTCGTCGGAACTGTCCCACCACGACACCCCGAGCTCGTGGGCGGCAAGCAGGATCCGGGAAAGATCCGCGGGACGCTGTTTCGATTGGCGGCTCTGGCACTCAAATCCGCTCGTCCCCGTCCCGATGCCCAGGCGCGGAAATAAGAGGCCGGACCGGCCCAGGACGACCGATCCGGGGCCGGCCTCGGTCGAGCTGTTCTCGCGGACCCGCCCGGAGGGGCTGCCGCCACCTGCTGGTCCGCCTTGCGGGTCGGTCAATCGACGAGCTGGGGCAGCGCCGTTTGCCAGAATCGTTCGAACTCCCGCTGGTGCGCGAGCCGGGTCATGTCGTCCATGCGATCGAGGAAGAGCTGGCCGTCCAGATGATCCATCTCGTGCTGCACGATGACCGCGGCCAGACCGTCGAGGTCGAGCGTGCGCTCGTCGCCTTGCCGGTCGGAATAGTGGACCGTGATGGCCGAAGGACGTCGCACCAGGCCGCGAAGGTTGTCCACCGAGAGGCAGCCTTCCCAGACCGGGATGGTGTCCGCCGACCGGATGGTGATCTCCGGGTTGAGCATCACCTTGAGGGGGAGCGACGGAGTCCCGGGTGTCCGGGGGCTGGGCCGGAGCTCGACGATCAAGATCCGCTTGGTGACGAACACCTGCGGGGCGGCAAGGCCGATGCCTTCGTGGTCGCGCATCGTGGCGATCATGTCGTCGATCAGACGGGAGATGTCCGGGTCGTGGAGCTCGTCGAGGGTCAACGGCTCGGCGATGCGACGCAGGATGGGGTGGCCGAGCTTGGCGATCTGCAGCAACATCAGCAGTCATTCTCCTGCCATCGTGACGTTCCGTCGGCGTAGTGCTCGTGCTTCCAGATGGGGACTTCCCGCTTGACGGCATCGATGCCGTAGCGGCAGGCCTCGAACGCTTCGGCGCGGTGCGGGCTGGCCACGCCGATCACGACCGCGATCTCGCCGACCAGAAGCTGGCCGACGCGGTGGACGATGGCCACGCGCCGGAGCGGCCAGCGGGCGGTCATCGTCGAGGCGATCGCTCGAAGCTGCTCGACAGCCATCTCGGCGTAGGCCTCGTATTCCAGAGAGAGGACCGGGCGATCGTGATGCCGATCCCGGACCACACCCTCGAACAGAACACGTCCGCCGCTGGCGGGATCCTCGAGGTGCCGGTCGATGGCAGCCGTGTCTATGGCTTCCGGCGCGACGTGGACCCAGGCAATCATCTCCATGTCAGATTGGCCGAAAACGCTCTATCCGCCACTTACCGGAGGGATCACGGCAACCTCGTCGCCGGCCCGTATCGGGGTGTCCGGATCGGCAAAGGCCCGGTTGATCGCGATCCGGGCCGACGGCATCACCCGGGCGACGAGCGGGAACCGCGCCGCGATGGCGGGGGCGATATCCGCCGCGCGGGCATCGTCGGGGAGCTCCAGCTGGATCTCGGAGCTTCCGGCTAGCTCCCGGACCTGCGCGAAGAGCTTGACGATCACCATGGTTGAGATCTTACCCCGGCGGGTCGGTGAGCATGCCCGCAAAACTCCGCATCTCGCAGGCTTCTGGCCCCAGCTCCTCAAAAATGAGTCGGAGCCCCTGGTGGGGGGCTCCGGCTCGAGGAGTGAGGAAGAGGAGGGGTTTGGGGATAGAAACTTGCGACGGGGCCGCTCGGGACTACAGGCCCTGGAAGATCGAGCTGATGGCGTTCCACAGCCCTCCGAGCAGGGGGCCCAGGAACTGGCTCCACAGGTTGGACAAGACGCTCTTGACCGAGACGACGCTCGAGGAGGCGCTCGTGGCCGGAGCGACGGAAGCCGCGCCATAGGTGTCCTGGCCGAGCGAACTGCCCGAGGCTGCAGCGGCCGAGGGCGCCGAAGGACTGGAAGATTGGACCTGCGGAGGAGTCCAGGGGAGCGCCTGGGGCGTCTGGAAGGCCGGACCAGCGGTAACCATCGCCATGCCTGAGCTCCTTTTCCGGCGAACCGCCTCCGGAGACCTCTCCGGAGCGGCTCGCAAAACCACCGTTCACCACTTGTCCCAGGGGGCCTTTCCCGCCGGGGCTGATGTCTTTTACTTCGGGCGTTAGGTGGGTGTTAAGAGTAAAGGGACACCTAAGCCTTGTCTAAATTTAGGTGCGTCAAAGGTTAACGTACGGCTGTGTTGCAAGAGAGTCGCGGATCCGGGCTGGTTTGGGTCTGGGGCCGGAGCCCGCGCATGGCCGGAGCATCGAGCAGGCGCATGCCGTTGAGCACGACCAGCAGGGTCGTGCCGACATCGCCCAGCACCGCCACGCCCAGGGTGAGAACGTGAGCGAAAGCCAGGACCACGAGCGCGGCCTTGACGAGCAGTGCCAAGGCGATGTTCTGGCCGATGATCGCGACGGTCTGTCGACCGAGCTCGATGGCGGGAGCCAGGAGGCCGAGGTCGTCGCGCATGAGCGCCACGTCCGCCGTATCCACGGCTGCCGCGGTTCCCCGTTCCCCCATGGCCACGCCGACCGTGGCCGTGGCGAGCGCCGGAGCGTCGTTGATGCCATCGCCGACCATGACGACCGTGTCGCCGTGGCGGGCGATCAGGTTTCGTACGGCGAGAACCTTGTCGGCGGGCAAGAGCTCGGCGAGGCTCCCGTCCGCCCCGAGGCTCCGGGCCAGCGGGTCCGCAACGCCCTGGCGATCGCCCGTCAGTATGGCGATGTGAGCGATGCCAGCTTCCCGCAAGTCCGCGATCGCCCGGCGGGCCTCCGGCCGGGGCTCGTCCGCCAGGGCCACCGCGCCCAGCAGCCGGCCGGATCCGTCCCCGAGCGGGGTCCCGGCAGAGGGAGCCGCGGGCGCGATCTCGCCGATCAGCACGGGGGTCTTGCCCTCTCGCTGCCACGTCTCGAGCCGCCCGGCGACCCACGGGGAGAAGATGCCGCGATCGGCCATGAGCTGAAGATTGCCGATGCAGAACACGCGGCCGCCGACCCTTCCGCAGACGCCCCGTCCCGGGATCGCGGAGAAGTCCTCCACCGCCCGGAGGAGATCGCCGTGGCATGTACCACCGTGTTCGTGCGCGTGGTCGTGCACATGCGCATGTGCATGTGCCGCTTCATCCTCATCTTCTTCATGGGGGCGCTCGTCGTGATC
>JAJYIO010000007.1:16710-19476 GCA_021790035.1 bacterium
TCCCCGGTCGTGCAGGCGTCGGTGATGCTCGCGCACGATCGCCTCGCCGTAGGGATGCTCCGAGCGACGTTCCAGCGCGGCGGCGAGGGCCAGGACCTCCAGCGGCTCGACGCCGTCGGCCGTGACGACGTCCGTGACGGTGGGATGGCCGCGGGTGAGGGTTCCCGTCTTGTCGAAGACGACGACCCGGGCTCGGCCGAGGGCCTCGAGGAACGCCCCGCCCTTGATCAGCAGGCCCTTGCGGCTGGCCCGGGCGATCGCCGCGGCGACCGCGACCGGCGTGGCGGCCGCCAGCGCGCACGGACAGCTCACGATCAAGAGGGCCAGGGCCTGGTAGGCCCAGGCGTGAGCGTCCGGCCGGCCCAAAAGCGCGGGGATGAGTGCCAGCGAGCCCGCGAGGGCCAGGACGGCGGGCGTGTACACGGCGGAGAATCGGTCCACCCGCAACTCGATGGGCGTTCGCCTGGCCTGGGCGTCCTCGACGAGCTTGATGATGCGAGCCATGGCCGAATCCTCGGCGCGCTGGGTCGCCAGGATCGTCAGGGTGCCGTTGCCGTTGATCGTGCCGGCCAGCACCGCATCCCCGGCCTGGCGGGAAATCGGCACCGACTCTCCGGTGAGTGCCGAGGGGTCGACGGTCGAGCTCCCCTCCATCACCTCGCCGTCCACCGGGATGCGCTCGCCGGGGCGTACCACGACGATCGTTCCGGGCAAGACGGCGGTCAGCGGGCTCTTGAACTCGCGGTCGCCCTGGCGGACCGTGGCGTGTGACGGGGCGAGCGCGAGCAAGGCTCGCAAGGCCGAGCGCGTCCGGTCCATCGTCGCCCCGGACAGCAGGTTGCCCGCGTTGAAGAGGAAGACGACCTCCGCGGCCTCTTCCCAGTGGCCCAGCCAGAGGGCGCCGATGACGGCCAGGGTCATGAGGAGGTTGATCTCGAAGCCGCGGGAGGTCTCGAGGGCCGTCAGGGCCGCTCTGGCCATGTAGTAACCACCCGAGGCGATCCCGAGGGCGAAGAGCGTGCGGGCCGCCGCAGGGGCCACGGGAGCCAGCGCTCCCAGCGAGCCTCCGAACGCCAGCACCGCCAGCCCCGCGCCGTAGGCAAGGCCGGACGCGAGGGTCAGGATCGCCTTGCTGCCACCGAGCCTTGGCCGTCGCGAGCGGGCCTGGTTCGCTCCGATGTCCTCGCTGCCGTCAGAGCTCGAACCCGATGCGATGCCGTACCCGAGCTTGCCGATGGTCGCGCCGATCGCCTGTTCGTCCGTCGCCCCCGGGGTGTACGCCACCTTGAGCCGGGCGGTCGAGAATGCGAGGTCCACGGCGATCACGCCGGGAAGAGCCGTGAGGGCCCGCTCGAGCGAGACGGCACAGTCCGCGCACTCGAGGCCCGTAAGGGTGAGGGTGGACACGCGCTGCCCGGGCGAGGCGCCGTCCTGGGGCAGGTCGGCCGCTCTTTCAACCATGCTCGGCGTGCCGCACCGCTTGCTCGAGGAGGGCCGTCACGTGGTGGTCGTCGACGGCATAGAGGATGGACTTACCCTCCCGCCGCGTACGCACGACGCCGGCCTGTCGTAATACCCGCAACTGGTGCGACACGGCAGACAGCGACATGCCCAGCAGTTGTGCGAGGTCGGTCACCGAGATCTCGCCGTGCTCCATGGCCAGCAGGAGCTGCAACCGGGTGGGGTCGGCCAGGACCTTGAAGAGTTCGGCCACCGCCATCCGGGTGGAGGCGGACAGGAGGCTCGGAGCTGGAAGAGAAAGCTTCATGGATCGAGTCCCACCCTCCACCGCGAATCCGAACTTCAATTGAACGATTGTTCAAATGATAGTGCTTTCAAGTGATTGATGTCAAGCAGACAGGACCTCCCGCAGGGGAGAAGTTCCCGGTCAGCATCGCCAGCCGTCTCGCGGACGGCGTCCCTCATCAGAAACTCCCCTTCGGGGCAGTGACTTGCAGGGGGCCTTGCCCCCCGCAAACTACCCTCCGCTGCGGGCAAGCTGCTGCGTAGCCCCGCTCTGCAGGTGGCGTTTCATTCAACGCTGTCGGCGCAGCCGGTAGATGGCTCATGGCGTAATCTTCGCCACCTCGAGGGCCAAGCTACGCAGCAGCTTGCCCTCAGCCGGAGAGAGTTCGAGGGAACCGGCGGGTTCCGTCGAGTCCCTGCCCGAGCTTGCTCGGGAGGATCGACGTTTCGGCCCGGATATCTTGGCCGTTCCTTTCTCGAAACTTAGACCTGCTTTAAGAAGATCGAGGTCAGCACCGCCGACAAGCCTAGGACAGGAGGCGTCGAGCTTGGTCAGCTGCTTCTACCATCCAAAGCGCGAGGCGATCGTCGCGTGCAAGCGTTGCATGATCCCGATCTGCGAGGATTGCCACGAGGATCGTTATTGCCCGGAATGCCGCGAGATCGTGCGCTACATGCGTACCGGAGTCAGCGGATCCCGGCCGCCGCGCCTGGTCGAGGCCGACAACCAGCGGCGAGGCTCCATCACGCGTGAGCTGATGATCAACCGCCTGTCGGAGGCCGTTCTTGCGGAGCAGGCCCATCGCGCTCCGAGCCGGTCCCGGGACGCCGCATCCAGGCCAGCGCGCCAGCGGGCTTCCGCCGGGCCCGAGGCTCGGCGGCAGGGCAAGCCAGCTGGTTCGGCAGCCGCAGTCGCGAGCGTTCTGGCCCTGATCGGAGCCTTCGGGCTCGGTACCCTGACCAGCCACCGGGCGGTCCAGGCAGCGCCGACCGCGCCGGCGGGCACGACCGCGGCGTCCT
>JAJYIO010000339.1 GCA_021790035.1 bacterium
GTTTTCTGCTAGTTGCCCACCGTCTGCGCCGACATTCTCGAATGAAACGCCACCTGCCGAGCGGGGCTACGCAGCAGCTTGCCCGCAGCGGGGGGTAGTTTGCGGGGGGCCAGGCCCCTGCAAGTCATTGCCCGAAGGGGAGTTTCCAATGGACGAGCGGGTCGGGATCTTCAAGACTCGTTTCAGTTAGACCTCACCATGGCGAGGCCAGGCGTGACCGAGCAGGTCAGTTTATTTGGAACGGGTCAAAAGACGGTGCCGATGCCCAGGATGATCTGGTTGGCGCCGAGGTTGTCGGTGAGGCCGCGAGCGTATCCCAGACGGAGTTCGGTCGGAATGGCCTGGACGACCTCCAGGTGGAACCTGACCTCCGCCCCCACGCCCACCAGGGGGATCGACTGGTTCCAGACGGTCCACGCCTTGGCCATGTCCACGAACGGAGCCAGAGAAATGCGGTCCAGAAACACCGGGAAGGTTCCCAGGCCTCGCGAGACGTCCAGGAGCGGCATCCGGTACTCGGCCGTCATCACGGCCGCGTTGGCACCCTGGCCAAAGCCCGTGACGTTGGGCTGGCCGGGAACCGGGACGCCCAGCGAGTAGCCGCGAACGGGCAGGATCGTGGAAAGCTCGGATGGCAGTGCCCGGATGTCGTCGTAGTCGTGGATCGCCGCACTCGTCGCCAGGCCGTACGCGATGTCATTCGAGGCCGTCGCGAGGTTGTCTCCGAGCACCCAGCCCTCGGGCTGGAGGATCCGGAAGCCGTCCGCCTTGTCGATCTGCGCCATCTCGAACGACGTGCCGCCGAACACGCGCAACGCCAGGACCTGGCGACCGAAGGTCGGCACGAAGTACCGGACGTCGCCCCAGGCCTTGGTGTAGGAAGCCTGGCTGCCGAGGAGGGGATTCGCGTTCTCGACACCGGCGGCCCAGAGCGGGCCCCCGACGTCGCTGATCGGCCGGTAGGGCCGTCCCGCTGAGTTGGACTGGACCGAGAGCGAGACGCTGTTGATCTCGTTCGGGAGCTCCACGCCGGCCGATACCGGCAGGAGCTGAGAGCCGAGGCTGGTGGCATCGCCGTTCGATGCGTTGTAGACGACCTGGTCGAAGTTCTGGAGGTTGACGCCCAGGGTGAAGTGCGTGCCGGTGATCCAGCTATCCAGGAGCGTCGACTCGATCGCCGGGTACGTGGCGGATAGGGACAGGGAGCGGCTCTCACGACCGAAGAGCTCGATGCCCTGGTTGGTCTGCAGGGGCACGATCGTGGAGGGGTCGAGGGCCACGCCGATGCCCAAGGTGGGAGCCCAGACGTCGTTGGCGTAGGACAGGCTGACGAACGGCTGGTGAATCGCCGTCTCGATCCCGAGCGTCGCGAAGTAGAAGTGCTGGTGCAAGGCATCCTGCCCGTAGGCTTGCAGCGCCAGCAGGGCCCCGCCGCCGTTGAGGTCGGCGGAAAGGCCCGGGAACTGGAATCCCGGGTAGACGCTCGTATCCATCACCAGGCGCGGGTAGACGAGCTGCGGCGCCAGGGTGTCAAGCGGATTGTAGGGATAGCTCGGGGCCTTGGCCGCCGCCTCCAGCAGCGGGTCGTGGCGGGGATGCTGCGAAGGCAGGTACTTGACGTTCTCGAGGCCGAGCTGAGTCAAGAGCGTCGGGTAGCGGGACGGCCGGACTGGCGGTACGCTCGGAGCGACCCCAGAGGCGCTGGCGAGGCCGGCCAGGCGGGCTCGCGATCCGTTCGAACGCGCCAGGGACTCGGCGGGTGCGAGGACCGGTTTCGGACCCTTGGCCGCGACGATCGTGCCTTGCGGGACGATGGCCAGCCGATCCCCGAGCGCGTGGCCCAGGGCATTGGCGGTCGGGGCGGGGCTCTCGGGCATCCAGCTGGCCGGATCGTAGGGCATCACCTTGATGTCGAAGCCCTTGGCGCCGTAGTCCGCCAGGGCGATGGTCTTGCCGTCCGGGGAAACCGACGGATCGAAGGCCCCGCCCAGAACGTTGGTCACCTGGAACCGGGCGCCGTCGAAAAGCCGTACCGCGTGGATGTTCATGACGCCGGTGCGATCGGATGCGAAAAGGAGGAACTTGCCGTCCCGGGACCAGGCGGGGAAGACCTCTACGGCGTCGTCGGGCGCGGGGACCGTCATCTCGTGGGACTGGACGTCGAAGATGACCACGTTGGTACGGCCATGGATCCAGCGCGAGAGGGCCACCTTGGTGCCATCGGGCGACCACACGGGGTCGGCCAGGGAGCTGAACAGCGGCTCCCGGATGCGCCAGAGCACCTTGCCGCTGTCGTCGATCATGGCCAGGTCGTTGCGGCCGCCGCCGTTCAGCACCACCAGGATTTCCTTGCCGTCGGGCGAAGGACAGGGGAACGACGCCCGCAGGCCGTGGGTGATCTGGCGGACCGCGCCGGAGCGCATGTCGTAGCGGAAGATGTCGTGGTATTCGCAGTCGGGCGGGCTGTCGCCATCCGCGTAGAAGTATACGTACCGGCCATCTGCGGAAAGCGAGTAGTCGGCATCCGAGCGCTTGGGCACCAGGAAGCGAGGCGCCGAGCCGTTCAACCTGCGCTCGACCAGTCCGGCCGTGCCGTCGAGCGGCCAGCGGTTGTACAGCAGGGTGTGGTCGTTCAGCCAGTGGGGATGCCGATGGTTGCGACCGGAAGAAGTGATCGGCTGCAGCGACGTCAGGGGGAGCTGGCGGATCTCGGCGGCCTGGTGCTCGTAGCGGCGCGTGTAGTAGGCCATGGAGTCGTCCCAGAGGCCATACAGGCTCTTGCCGAAGGCTCGAACCGACGCCAGGTTGATGCCGCCCCACGGGAACTGTCCGAGATCGCGCGTGAGCTTGCCGCCGGCCGAATCGCCGTACTTGCGGGCCAGGTACTGGCAGAAGGCCTCCCCGTACACGTATTCCCCGGCACCGGGGGCCCAGTTGAGCGAGTAGTAGCCCGCCACCTGGTCCAGCGTCAGGGGCTTGTGCGCCAGGAACGCCATCCGCAACACCATGTCGAACTGGCCCTCGAGGGCTCTGCCGCCTCCCGTCATCAGGCTTTCCTGGTAGACCGCCATGCCCTCCTTGAGGAACGGCGGCAGGAAGTCGAGATTGACCAGGGCCGAGAAATCCGGCAGGAAGGCACGAGTGAACATCGCGTTGAGGTAGCCTGGAATCTCGAGCGGGCCAGCCGTCGCCCGGGCCTGCATGACGTGCCAGTACTCGTGGCTGACGATCATCTTGAGCCAGTTGTCGTAGCGCCCGACGTACCATTCCTCGTCGGGGGACGGCGGAGTGGCGAAGAACGTCAGCCTGGACTCTGGAAATGCCGTGCCGAAACCGTTGGTCGTATCCATGGTGTCGAGGATCGTGACTTCCGTGCGATCTCCGGTGCGGCCGAAGTAGGGGGCATAGCGCTCGTACGCGTTCTCGGCCCATACGGCAGCCTTGCGGGCGATCGGCTCGAGTTCGATCGGATAGTTGACGTCGAAGTGCGGGGTCTTGATCGTTCGCCAGGTCATCCCGGGCGGGACGAACGTCGCGGCCGAGGACGGCCCGCCCGTGCCCACCCAGAGCGATACCGAGATCCCGGCCAGGAGCGCCAGACGACCGCGCCGCGCGGGGCCCTTCGGGGCCCGTCGCCGGAAGCGAGACCGTCCCTTGCCCGAGAAGGCTTGCCAGACGTGGACGAGGGAGGCAATCGCTCGCATACCCCATGGCCTTACCACGCCCTCGGAGGACGCTAACCGGCCTCTCGCCGAGCGGCGCCTGCAGCGGGCTCTGGGCGCCAGCCTGAACAGGTTCACATTGAGTCCCCCACCGGCTGCGCCGACAGCGTTGAATGAACCGCCACCCGCTGAGCGTGGCTACGCAGCAGCTTGCCCGCAGCGGGGGGTAGTTTGCGGGGGGCAAGGCCC
>JAJYIO010000340.1 GCA_021790035.1 bacterium
CTCGTCTTGCATGCCCTTGAAGGCCTTGGGATCCATGAAGCGCGTGTAGGGGTCGTGCAGGGTTGCCAGCATGCCGCGGATGGCGCCGTACTCGAGCTTGGTGTCGTTGAGGTGCGGGTCGAGGAATTCGCCCCTCACCAGATCGTAGACCTGGAGAAAGGTCGAAAAGTTGCGGGTCTGGGCAACGACCTTGAGGGGGGCGACCCCCATCCCCACGCCGAAAGAGCCGGCCATCAAGCCGACGATCAGCGCCGTCCGCCCGAAGCTCCTCGCACCACTTCCCATCAATTAGCCTCTGTTTCTAGCAGGTGGAGCCCACGCCCCAAACCCGCATAATATACCGGCCATACCCTACCACGTACGTAAGTATCCTAACGGGTTGACCGGCTTGCCGTTGCGGCGCACCTCGAAGTGCAGGTGGGGGCCGGTGGCGAAACCGGTCATGCCCGAGAATGCGATCTGCTGGCCCTGGCGGACCGGCTCTCCCTTGTGGACGAGCCACTCGGACAGGTGCGCATAGAGAGTGACGATGCCGCGGCCGTGGTTGATCATGACCACCTTGCCATAGCCGTCGTACCAGCCGGCGAACAGCACGACTCCGGAGTCGGCCGCCACGACCCTCGAGTGCATCGGGGCCCGGAAGTCCACCCCCGTGTGCATCCTCCAGACGTGGAAGATCGGGTGGTAGCGCATGCCGAAGGGGCTGGTGATGAAGGGAGCCACGCCCACCAGCGGGAAGATGAAGCGTCCGGTGCCCAGGAGCGGGTGGCTGGGCGAATGGGCCATCACGCGCCGGATCATCGCCTCGATCTCGCGGGAGGACTGCTCGAGCTGGTCTTGCTCTTTCTCCCAGAGTTGCTTCTGGGTGCGGATCTGCGCCAGGAGCTGGGATTCTTGCTGGGTCGCGGTTTCTTCGGTCTGCTTTTGCGCCTGGATGCTCTGGGTGTATTGCTCGGTCTTGGTGACGAGGTTGTCGATACGGTGCTTCTTGTGTCGCATCTGACCGAGCATCCCGGCGAGGTCAGAGAGGATCTTCTGGTCTTGCTCGGAGATGTGCTTGAAGTACTGGTAGCGGGTCAGGAACTCGACGAGATTGGGCGACGTGAGCAGGGCGTCCCACTCGCTGCTCGTGGAGTACTTGTACATGGCCCGCAGGCGGCTCGAGGCCAGCTGGCGCTCCTGGTCGAACCGGCCGCGGATCTCGAGCAGATCGGCCTTGGTGCGGGCGAGCTGATTCTGGGCTCGCGTCAGGCGATAGCTCGAGTCCTCGAGCTGGACATTCGTCTGCTCCACCGTCTGCTGGAGTTCGGTGAGCTTCTCGACATGCACCTGCTCCTGCCTCTTGAGCTGGGCGACCTTGGACCGGGCGTACGCGAGTCTCTGGTCGATCGCCTCCTGCCTGCGTCGGTCGGCGGCTACCGCCGCGTTGATGCGCAGCACGCGGGCGTGCACCAGGCGACGCCTGGCCCTGACGTAATGGCGCCTTCGCACGACGTGATGCGCCACGAAATGGCGCTCCTTGCGTGCCGAAACGGGCGTTGCCGGCGCGACCAGGGCCAGCGCCAGGAGCGCGGCCAGCGTGACGTGGGACCAGCGGTATTGCTTCAAGAGCTGCGAGTCTGCGAGCGGGGAGCGGTCGGGGGAGTCTGCACCAGGGCTGCTTGAACCTGTTCTGCGACCGATAGCGGGATGCCGCCCCGGCGAGCGAGCTCGGCTGCCGAGAGGTTACGCATCGCGTCGACCGAGCCGATCCGGGTGAGGAGGTTGCGCTTGCGCGTGGCGCCGATGCCTGCGACGGCATCGAGCGCACTGTCTTGCATGTGCTTGCCGCGAAGGCGCCGGTGGAACGATACCGCGAAGCGGTGGGCTTCGTCACGCACCCGCTGGACCAGGAAGAGCGCCGGCGCCCCCTCGGCCAGCAGGATCGGGTCCTGGCGCCCGGGCAGGAAGATTTCCTCGAAACGCTTGGCCAGCCCGCAGATCGGCGGGTTGGCGATGCCGAGTTCGGCCAGGGCCGCGCAGGCCGCCTGGAGCTGGCCCTTGCCCCCGTCGATGAGGATCAGATCGGGCAGATCGGCGCCCTCGCGCAGGAGTCTCGAGTACCGTCGTGTCACGACCTCGTGCATGCTGGCGAAGTCGTCGTTGCGGTCATGGCTCTTGATCTTGAACGTGCGGTATTCCTTCTTGTCCGCAAGGCCACCCGTAAACACGACCATGGATGCCACGGTGTCGGTTCCCTGGACGTGCGAAATATCGAAGGCCTCGATCCGTTCGGGTGAGGTCTCCAGGCCGATCGCATCGGCCAGCTGCGCGAGCGCGGTCTCGGGGTCCGCGGTGCGCTCTGCCTGCTCCTGGATGGCCAGTCGGTCCGCGCCCTGCAATGCGTTTTCCTGGGCCATGTCGACCAGCTTGCGCCGGGCGCCGCGCTGGGGCACCGCGATCCGGACCCTGGCCCCGCGTTGCTGCGAGAGATAAGCCTCGAGCGTGGGATGGTCCTCGGGCGTGACGGGCACCAGCACCGTGGGCGGGATCTCGGCTCCAGCATAATGCTGGGCCAGGAAGGCCGCCAGCACGGTGGCCGCCGGATCGCCGGGTGGCGCCGTGGGATCCGCTCCGCCGACAGCCTGGCCCGAGAGCGCGAACTCGAGGCGGTTGATGACCTTGCCCTCCCGGACCTGGAAGAGCTGCAGGCAGAAGTCCGACGGGTGGTCTGGCTCCTCGCGATCGGCCGCGCGATCCTGGCGGCTCGCCGCATTGTCCCTGGCAACCAGTCCGATGGCGTCGCAGTTGTCGTCTTCCTCGCCCACGACGAGCTGGCGCTCCATCAGCCGATCCACGGCCTGGCAGAGATCGCGGAGCTTGGCTGCGCGCTCGAACTCGAGGTTCTCGGCCGCGACGGCCATATCGGCCCTGAGCTTGCGCCCGAGATCGCGATGGCGACCCTCGAGAAAGGCGATCACGTCCTTGACCATCTCGTCGTAGCGGGCCTTGGTGACCAGGCCCTGGCACGGCGCCAGACATCGCCCGATGTCGTAGTTGAGGCAGGGGCGATCCCGGAAGGGCGGCGTACGCTTCTTGCGGAGCGGGAACAGCCGGCCGATGAGGTGGAGCGTCGCGCGCATGGCCCCGGCGTCCGGGAAGGGCCCGAAGTACCGCGCCCCGTCGGATTGCCGGCGGCGGACGACCAGGAGCCGGGGGTATTCCTCGCCGAGGGTGAGCTTGAGGAACGGGTAGGTGGAATCGTCCTTGAGGCGAACGTTGTAGTAGGGACGATGGTTCTTGATGAGCACGTTCTCGAGGGCCAGGGCCTCGATCTCGGTGCTGGTGGCGATGGTCTCGATGCTGGCGATCCGGGAAGCCATCAGCCGCACGCGGGGCGAAGCCGCAGCATCGAGGTGGAAGTACGACCGCACCCGCGCCCGCAGGTTGATCGCCTTGCCGACGTACAAGAGCTTGCCGGCGGTATCCCGGAAGAGGTAGCACCCGGGAGTGGTAGGGAGCTGATCCGCTCTCTGGCTTGGTCCAGACGCCATCGTGTCGTCTATTATAGAGCCATGGTGTGTCGGAACCCGAATCTCGGCTTCTCCATCCATCAGGTCGCGCGCTGGACCCGGTGGCGCCCGGCCCGGATCTGGCCGATCGCGAAGTTCCCCGTCGGCGTGCACTGTCAGCCCGCGGCCAGGTCCTGATGCTTACCTGGTCGGTCAATCTCAACCCGTACCGGCTGTCTTCTCAACTGGACCCGGTCGAGATGCGCGATCGCCTGCCGGAGATTCTCGAGGCCATCACCGATCTCGGCGTGAAGATGGTGCGCACCGACTTGCTCTGGGATTTCCTCTACCCGGAACCAGGCCCGGCGGATCCCCGGGCGGTGGCCTGGCTCCGGGAGTTCCTCGACCAGCTGGCC
>JAJYIO010000341.1 GCA_021790035.1 bacterium
CGACCACCACCTCCCACACCCCGACCACACCCAGGTTCTCCCCGCCCGCTCGCCAGAACCAGGACAGCAGGAGCGGAAAGCCGATGGGGAAGCGCAGGATCAGATGGCTTCCCGCCATCACCGGCAGATCGTAGCGATGAGCCACCACCAGCTGCCGTGCAGCGATCGCGTACGTCACGTCGTCGTTGAAGAGGCCGACGTAACCGACTCGCATCGCCACGAGGACTTCGAAAGCCGCCGCGACGACGATGGCAACCAGGATCAGGTCGGCGTTCGCCTGAAACTGGCGCCAGGCCGAGCGGGGAGCCGGGGGTTCATGCGCCGAGGCGCCGCAGCTGGGATCCAGCTCGGCGCCTGGCACGGGATCAGACTTCAACCGGTCGGGTCGACGGATTCGGCCTAGTAGTTCTTGAGGTAGAGCGCGAAGATCGCGGTGTTGTTCAGCTTGCCGGTGCCGCCCAGATCGTACTTGTCGTAGGCAGTGGCGCCGTTGGCGATGGAGTACGAGATGGCGCCGTAGTCCGTGACCGTGGCCGGGGCCTGCACGTTGGGAGCGGTAACGGTGTTGATGAACGTGGACACGGTAGCCGTCTCGTCGCCAACCGGGAACGCGATGTCCGCGGTCTGCTGGCCGCCCCACGGCGTCCGGGGATAGGTGCCACCGGCCATGTAGCCCTTGTCGGTGACGACGTCTGCTACCAGCGCGCCGGTGTGCGGATAGACTCCGGCGTTATCCACGGCGTACTGCTCGATGGCCATCTGCACGCTGTGGGTGTTGGCCTGCATGGCGGCGTTCTTGGCCTTGTCCTGCGCACCCATGAAGTTGGGGATGGCGACCGATGCCAGGATGCCGATGATGACGACGACCACCAGCAGCTCGATCAATGTGAAACCGTGTTGAGACCGGACGCGACGACTGTTCATGTTGAGGGTCCTCCCGAATGCATGCGTGGTCAGCCCCTCTACTTGTCCGCGGCGAGCCGGGGGACGGTTCGGCGGCAGGCGGGCAGCTGCTCTACATCCTACTTCCCGCTGCCCATCTCGGCTAAACGCCGATCCAGAACTTATTGTGGGCCGAAGCCAGGTCAGCGCCAAAGATCCGCCCGGTGCGGCCATCCTGTCTCCAGCGCCGCCGCGCCACGAAATCTATATTTAACAATCCGGCAATAAAATCTCCGCTTGTATTAAGCGGCCGTTTGGCCGCCAGAAGCCACGGGTATATGCCCATCACGGCCGAGCGGGCGGATCTCCCAGCCTAAGGGCGATCCCAACGTCGGTGGTTCCTGGAGATGTACACCCGGTGGGAGTCAACTGGAACGGCAACGTCGGGCAATCGCCCGGCGCCTGGCAGCCCCAGGTAGGGGGCGGCCAGTACGACCGTTCGGGCGTATCGGCCCCGCCGCCCTCGGACTCCGGCCTCGAGGATGCCGCCCGGCAGCGCTCCGCGGGCCCGCAGTTCTTCGGTTACCACAACGACTCTTCGATCATGGCGCGCCTGGCCCAGCAAGGCATCGCCCCCAACGCAGTCAACCTCCGCATCGCGCAGCAGATGCTGCGGTATGGCCTGCCGATCAATGCCGACGTCATCGCCCAGATTCGGCAGCTCTGGCTCGGCCTCGGGGCTCTTAGCCTGGTCGATCTGGAGGCGCTGATCGCGCTCTTCAGTTCGGGCTTGCCCACCGATGCGGCCAATCTGCAAGCCATGATCCGGCTGCTCTCGGGCGGTCCGGCCAGCCACCTGATGGCGCGGTTGACCATGGTGCTCAAGCAGCAAACCGCCCCCGGCCAGCTCGAGGCGCTCAAGACGCTGCTTTCCAGTTACTGGAAGCTCGGCAATGGCCCTTCGGCTTTCCCCACCGAGATCGGCCAGTTCAAGCAGATCACCGACCAGCTGCGGAACCTCCTCATGGGGTCGGCTCTCCTCGCCGACGGCAACCTGCCAGCCGAGGTCGCCGCCGAGCTCGCGGCGCTGCGCCAGCTCTTCCAGGCCCAGTCGATGTTCCAGCGGATGCCGCAGAGCACCCTCTACATCCCGTTCTACCAGTGGCGGGATCAGCAGCCCATGCCCGGCGAGTTCCTGGTCGAGACCGAGCGCGATGCGGTCCACAAGGCCGCGCAGTACACGCACCTCACGGTCTCGGTCGACACCCGCAACCTCGGGCGCCTGACCATCGACTTCACCGCCCTCCGGGGCCAGCTCGCCCTCAAGTTCGAGGTCCAGGACAACCCGGTCAAGAAGGTCGTCGAATCCGGCCTGGCCAATCTCAGCCGCCGCGTCGTCCCCGCTACGGGTTACACCATCGCGGCGATGGGCGTCCACGAGGTGGGCCAGGGGCGCAGCATCTCGGTGCTCTTGCCCAAACGGCGCGACCTTCGCAAGTTGTCGCGGGCGATCGGGGTCATCTGATGGAACGCTCGCCGAGGCGCACCGGCCTCCCGCCTGCCGAGGGCCATGCCCCGCAGGGAGACGCGCTCTTCGACAGCCTGGCCAAGGTGGCCGAGGCCTACGGCGGTACGCCGGACGTCGCCCGGCTCGCCAGCGTGCTGGAGGGGCTCGAGCTGGGCGATATCCCGCCCGAGCTTTCGGTCGCCGTGGCCGAGACGCTGACGTACGTCTACGCACTCGACCAGGCCGTGGAGACGCACGGGTTGCCCGCACCGGAGCTCCGGCCCACGCCCGATGCGCTCATCCGGGCGACCCAGCAACTGGGCGAGGCCCTGGGCCAGACGGGATCGACGATCATGGGCGCGCTCGGCGGCAAGGGCGCGCTGTGGCCAAGAAGGCGCAAGGAGAGATAAAGGATGATCAGAGGCATCTACGCCGCCGCCTCGGGCATGACGTTCGAGCAGAAGGCGGTCGACATCGACGCCAACAACCTGGCGAACCTCAACACGACCGGCTACAAGCGCGAGGAGCCCATCGCCGCGTCGTTCCACGACGTGCTCATCGAGATGGCGAATCGCACTCCCGGGACGGGCGACACCCTGCCCGAGGGCGTGCAGCTGGCCGGGACCTACCGCAACGAGGCACCGGGGAACCTGCGCCAGACGGGAAACCGGCTGGATCTCGGGCTGGTCAACGGCGGCCAGTTCTTCGTCATCAAGAGACCCGACGGCACCCAGCTGCTGACCCGCGATGGGGCCTTCACCCGCGATGCGCAGGGCAACCTGGTCACCTCGCAGGGGGCTCAGGTCGAGGCCGAAGGCGGAGGCCCCATCAGCATTCCAGATGATATGCGGAACATAAAGATCCACGACGACGGGACGATCACCAATAATGGGACCGTGATCGACAAGATCCTGGTCGTCGCTCCAAGCCAGGCCGAACTCTCGCAGTTTCCCCTGGCCGTAGGCGCCCAGACGCCGGCAACCGGCGTCTCGATGCGCCAAGGGTATCTCGAATCCAGCAACGTGAACGCAGTGACCGAGATGGTGCGTCTGATCGAGGCGAGCAAGATCTTCGCCTTCGAGCAAAAGGCCGTGACGGCTCACGACCAGATGCTACAGGCTGCCACCCAGCAAGTCGGCAAGACGTCATAAGTCCGCCTGGATCGTCCGTCCCCACAGAGAAGGAGTGACCCGCCATGATGCACGCGATCTGGACCGCCGCCACGGGCATGCAGGCCCAACAGATGCGGATCGACGCCATCGCCAACAACCTCGCCAACGTCAACACGACCGCCTTCAAGAAGAGTGACGTCGAGTTCCAGGATCTCCTCTACCAGGAGGTCCAGAGCCCCAACGTCGACGACGAAGGCATCCAGCTGGGCCTGGGCGTTCGGCCGACCGCCATCGTCCAGAACCAGGCGCAAGGCAACATGCAGGTGACCAACAACCCCCTGGATCTCGCAATCGACGGCCAGGGCTACTTCCAGG
>JAJYIO010000342.1 GCA_021790035.1 bacterium
CAAACGGTTACCTGCATATCGGCCATGCCAAGAGCATCACGCTGAACTTCGGCATCGCCGCTCAGTATGGCGGCCGTTGCCACCTTCGATTCGATGACACCAATCCCGCCAAGGAGGATGTCGAGTACGTCGATTCCATCAAGGAGGACGTGCAGTGGCTGGGCTTCGACTGGGGCGAGCACTGTTACTTCGCCTCGGATTACTTCGACCAGCTCCACGAATTTGCGGTCCAGCTCATCAAGCTGGGCCTGGCTTACGTCGATGACCTCTCTTCCGAGCAGATCCGCGAGTACCGCGGCACCCCGACCGAACCCGGTCGTCCCAGTCCCTTCCGCGATCGATCGGTCGCGGAGAATCTCGATCTTTTCGAGCGCATGCGCAGGGGCGAGTTCGACGAGGGCGCCTGCGTCCTCCGGACCCGGATCGACATGGCCTCTCCCAACTTCAACCTGCGGGATCCGGCGATCTACCGGATCAAGAAGGCCTCGCACCACCGCACGGGCGACAAGTGGTGCATCTACCCGATGTACGACTTCGCCCACAGCCTGTCCGACATGATCGAGGGGATCACGCACTCGATCTGCACCCTCGAGTTCGAGGATCACCGCCCCCTGTACGACTGGTACCTCGATGTTCTCAAGACCCCGCGCCACCCGCAGCAGATCGAGTTTGCGCGGCTCGGACTGACCTATACGGTCATGAGCAAGCGTCTCTTGCTGCAGCTGGTGCGCGAAGGGATCGTCTCGGGCTGGGACGATCCGCGCATGCCCACGCTATCGGGGATGCGCCGCCGAGGCTACACGCCGCAGTCCATCCGGAGGTTCTGCGAGCTCATCGGCGTGTCCAAGGCCAACAGCGTCGTAGATTTCTCGCTCCTCGAACACTGCGTTCGCGAGGATCTCAACGCGCGAGCCCGGCGCGTGATGGCGGTCCTGCGCCCGCTCAAGGTCGTGATCACCAACTACCCCGAGGGGCAGGTCGAGGAGTTCGACGCCGACAACAACCCCGAGGATCCAGCGGCAGGCACCCGCAAGGTGCCTTTCTCCCGCGAGATCTTCATCGAGCAGGACGATTTCGCCGAGAATCCCCCGCCCAAGTACTTCCGCCTCTCGCCCGGCAAGGAGATCCGGCTCAAGCACGCGTATTACATCCGCTGCGACGAGGTCGTCAAGGACGCTGACGGCAGGGTCGTGGAGCTACGCTGCAGCTACGATCCACAGAGCCGCGGCGGCACGACGCCCGACGGCCGCAAGGTCCTCGGCACCAGCCACTGGGTCTCGGCTCCCCACGCGATCGATGCCGAGGTCAACCTCTACGACCATCTCTTCGGCGTGCCCGATCCCGGTGCGGCCGAGGACTTCAAGACGGTCCTCAATCCGGGATCGCTCGAGGTTCTCTGGGGCTGCAAGGTCGAGCCGAGCCTGGCCGGCGCCGCCCCGCAGGGCCGCTTCCAGTTCCTGCGGCAGGGCTACTTCTGCGTCGACGCCGATGCGACCGGTTCGCGCCTGGTCTTCAACCGGACCGTCGGCCTGAAGGATACCTGGGCCAAGATCGCCCGGAAGTAGTCCCCGCCCCCCCAAAGCGGCCTGGCTCCAGCGCATCGCGCCAGGTCGCCGGGCCAATTACCAGGCGTAGGCTTCTGGAGCCGGTCCGCCAGGTCCCGGGAATATCTCGTCGAGCGCCCGCAACGTCTCGTCGTCGAGCCGCACCTCGAGGGAGTCGAGGGCATCCTTGAGCTGCGCGGTCGTGCGCGGACCCACGATGGGAGCGGTGACGACCGGCTGCGCCAGGAGCCAGGCCAGAGCGACCTCCGAGGGCTGGATCCCGAGCTCGGCGCACAGGTTCTCGTAGCGCTCGACCTGCGGACGAACCGCCTTCAGCGCTCCCTGGATGCGGGGCGAGGACCGGCGACCCTCTTGCTCCTCGGCCAGCACCCCGCCCAGCAGACCACCGGCCAGCGGGCTCCAGACCATCAATCCCACGCCGTACTCCTGGCAGGCGGGCACGACCTCGAGCTCGATCGTTCGCTTGGTCAGGTTGTACAGGCTCTGCTCGGATACGATTCCCATGAACTGGCGTGCCCGCGCCGATTCGCTGGCCCGGGCGATGTGCCATCCCGCGAAGTTCGATGAGCCCACGTACAGGACCTTGCCCTCCTGCACGAGCTGCTCCATCGCCTGCCAGATCTCTTCCCAGGGCGTCTCGCGATCGATGTGGTGCATCTGGTAGAGGTCGATGTGGTCGGTCTGAAGCCGCTTGAGGCTCGCCTCGCAGGCTCGCTTGATGTGGAGGGCCGAAAGCCCGCGAAAGTTGGGCCACTCCTCCATCGAGCCAAAGACCTTGGTCGCCAGTACCACTCGCTCCCGACGCTGCTTGCCCCTGGCGAACCAACGGCCGAGGATCTCCTCGGTGGCCCCGACTCGCCCTGGATCCAGACCCGGCATGGGGGGAATCCTGCGCCCGTAAACGTTTGCCGTGTCGAAGAAGTTGATGCCGGCCTCGAGCGCCTCGTCCATCAGGGCGTGCGCCTCGGGTTCGGGCGTGAACGGCCCGAAGTTCATCGTGCCGAGGCACAGGCGGCTCACCATGAGCCCGGTCCGACCCAGGTGCGTGTATTCCACGACTCGTTCCTCCATCGGCGCCTGCTCGACCATTCCGGCAAGCGACCATCCCATGGTAGCCGGGTATCTCCGGTTCCGGCCAGAGGATCGATCGCTCGGTTCGTTTGGCTCCTGGGGATGAAATCTCGATTTTTATCGTGTTAATCCCGGTCCGAACCCAGGGCGAACCGCCCATAAGACCCATGGAGGAACTGTGTATGGGACTCGGCGATCCGGTCGGCGGCTTCTCGCAGACCTACATGAACTGGTTCAACAGCATGCCCAAGACGCCACCCGTGGCCGCGGGTCCGGTCGGCGAGCTGGGCGCGCCGGTCGACGGATTCTCGGACGCCTACAAGGCTTTCCGCGACGGCGGGCTGACGACGACACCGGTGAACAATGCCCCGGTGGGCCAGCTAGGCGCGGCGGTGGATGGTTTCTCCGACACCTACAAGGCTTTCAGGGATAGCGGTGGCGGGCAGGCTCAGGGTTCCTCGCTGGCCCCTGACGACCTGCAGCTCGGCACCGCAGTGGGTGGGTTTTCCGCCGGCTACGAGAAGTGGCTGAGCAGCATGCCAGAGACTCCCCCGCCGCCGGTGGGGCCGATCAACGGACTGGGCGATCCCATCGGGGGCTTCTCGCAGAAGTACATCGACTTCCGCGACGGCAAGAGCTAGAACCCGGACGTCGAACCGGCCGCCCTCGCGGGCGGCCGGTTCGCCTTGGTGGCCGCTCTAACTGCCTGCTGGACGCCTTGCCGTCGCGGGAGCCAGGGATTGGCCGCGCGGCCATGCCGACGCCGTCCCCGGGAAGCCTCATCAGAAACTCCCCTTCGGGGCAATGACTTGCAGGGGGCCTTGCCCCCCGCAAACTACCCCCCGCTGCGGGCAAGCTGCTGCGTAGCCACGCTCATCGAGAGTGTCGGCGCAGCCAGTGGGCACCTCAGGCCCCGCTCATGTAGTCCTCGTGGTGGAACCCGCACTGCTCGCACCGGAGCCTCCAGTAATGCTCGTCGAAGGAAGCCACCAGCGTTCGCTGACCGCAATCGGGGCAGATCTTGCTCCCGCTCTGCATCACGCGGATGGCTATCTGTTCGAGTTCCTGTTCCGTACGTGGCTTTCTCACAAGAAACTCTCTTCTCCGGCTGCGCCGGCAGTCGCTTGAGAGGGGCCCTTCGCCCCTCTCAAACTCGCCCCCCGCTGCGGGCAAGCTGCTGCGTAGCCCTGCTCGGCAGGTGGCGTTTCGTTCGGCGCTGTCGGCGCAGCCGGTGGGGG
>JAJYIO010000343.1 GCA_021790035.1 bacterium
GGCAGGCTCCGGATGGCCGTCCGGGAAGGTGACGGAATCGAGCGGGCGCCGCAGGGTCGAGATGGGCTTCATCGCGGCTCGGACCAGGAGCGCCTGGCCATTGGTGACTCCCCCCTCGAGGCCACCGGCGTGGTTGGTCGGTCTCAGGAAGCCTGGCAAGAAGACGTCGTGGACCTCGGATCCGGCCAGGTCCGCCTGCTTGAACCCGAGCCCGAACTCGACGCCCTTGATGGCGGGGATGCTCATCACGGCCTGTGCCAGTCGGCCATCCAGGCGCCGGTCCCACTGCGCGTACGTGCCCAGGCCGGCCGGGAGGCCGGTGACGAGGATCTCGACCACCCCGCCCAGCGAGTCCCCGGTCTTGCCCGCCTCGTCGATCCGGGCGACCATCGCGGCAGAAGCCTCGGGATCGGCGCAGCGAACCGGCGATTCCTCCGCCCGGTCTCGCATGTCATCCAGGGAGTCCCAGCGGGCCGATGCAACGATCCCGCCGATCGCCACGACGTGGCTCGTGAGGTCGATGCCGGCTCGACGCAGCAGCGCCATCGCGACGCCTCCTGCTGCGACGCGCATCACCGTCTCCCGCGCGCTCGCTCGCTCCAGGACGTCGCGAATATCTCGGTGCCCGTACTTGATGGCGCCCGCATAGTCGGCGTGCCCCGGTCGCAGACGGCTGATGGCCCGGCTCTCGATGGCCTCGAGCCGCGGGGCGTCGGCCGGATCGACCGGAGCGGCGGACATCGCCTGGGCCCAGCTGGCGTGGTCCGCGTTCTCGACCTGGAGGGCGATCGGCGCACCCGTCGTGTAACCGTTGCGGACCCCCGCGAGGATGGTGGCTCGATCCTTCTCGATCCGCTGGCGGGCACCCCGACCGTGGCCAACCTGCCGGCGCGCCAGGGCCCGATCCAGGTCCTCGGTGGAAAGGGCGAGGCCCGCGATCATGCCGTCGACGATCGCCACCTCGCAAGGGCCGTGGGATTCGCCGGCCGTGGTCAGCCTCAACGCCATGCGCCTATCCTAGCAGGTCGGGCGATCGACGATTTCTGGCAGCGCACGGCGCGGCGACCGCGCAGAAGGACCCGTTTGAACCGAAAACCGTCTAGATCCCTCAGTAGCCGGGTATGGAAATCGCGGTGCTAGGCGAGTTCCATCTGAGTCCGGGGCTCGCGGCCGTCCGGGAACTCTGCGAGGGTCTTGCGGCAGGTCGCGAGCTTGCTACGTGTTGCCAGATGGTCTGCGATTTCGCTCTGACCCGAGGAGCCCCGTGGGCCGCCGTGTGGGCCATCGAGGGCGAGGATCATCATCCGGTCGCCTCTGTCTCTGCGACCGGATGCGCGACGGTGCCTCCGGGCCCGGATCACCTGGGGGCGGACGTCTCCCTGATTCCGCTCACCCGCGCTGGCGAGTTGCTGGGCGTCCTGGCGATCGGCCCGCATGAAGGGCCGGAGGATTCGCTCGCCTCGTGGTACCCGGTCGCTTCGGCGTTGTCCCTGGCCTGGTCCTGCATCCGCCAGGATGCCGAGCTCGAGGACACGCGCCGCCAGCTCGGCAAGCGAGAGCTCGATCTGGGTACTCTTTTCGGCATCAGTCAGGAGCTCAACTCCTCTCTGTCCTCGGAGACGATCGGCCAGACGCTCTTGCTCTCGGCCATGGGCCACTGCGGCGTTCGCGCCGGGATGGTGACCGGGGTCCGCGACGGCGAGCACCGGATCCTGGCGCAGCAGGGAGTGACCGAGGCCCACCGGGAATCCCCCACGCTCCGGGCGGCAAAGGCTGGCGATCGGTTCACGCCCGACGATCCGCAATCCCGGCCCTGGGCGCTCTTCGTGGCGATGCATCACGGGGGCGCGATGTCGGGATTGCTGGCGCTCGGGCCCAAGCTTACCGGCCGCCCGTTCTCCCGCGAGGAGGTCAGCTTCCTCCAGGCCCTGGCCGAGCAGGCGTCCGTGGCCCTGGCCAATGCCGCCTACTGCGAGGAGCTCGAGGAGACCCTCGAACGCGAGCGGCGGATCTTCACCGAGAAAGAGAAGATGCGGCGCTACCTCAGCTCGGCGACGATGGCGCACGTCGAAGGAGACGAGGATACCCATGAGGCCCAGACGGTCTGGGCCACGGTTCTCTTCGCGGATGTCCGCGGATTCACGCCGCTGGCCGAAAAATTTCCCGCCCAGCAGGTCGTCGCGCTGCTCAACGCGTACATGTCCGAGATGGCCGAGGTCATCCTTTCGCACGGCGGCGTCGTCGACAAGTTCATGGGCGACGGCATCATGGCCTTCTTCCAGCCCCAGTACCCCGAAGACAACGAAGCCTTCCGGGCGGTGACCTGTGCCATCGCCATGCGCCAGGCGGTGGCGCGAATGAACCAGGAGGGCGTCTTCGGCGACGGAATGGAGCTGCGGGTCGGCATCGGGCTCAACTCCGGTGAGGCGGTGGCCGGGAACATCGGTTCGCTCGACCGGATGGATTTCACCCTCATCGGCGACACGGTCAACCTGTCGGCCCGGCTCGAATCTGCCGCGCGGCCCGGGCAGATCCTGCTGTCGACCTCCACGGCCGAGCGGGTCGGGCAGCTCGCCCGGACCGAGTACTTCGACACCCTGGTGCTCAAGGGCAAGGCCGCTCCCCTGGATGTCTTCCAGGTGCCGGGCTAGGTGAACGCCGTGGCCCATGCGCTGCACTTCACCAGCGACGTCGCTCGGCTCGAGGAAGTGCGTGAGTTCGTTCGCGAGGCGACGAACGGGCTGCGTCCCTCGGAGACATCCCTGTTCGAGCTGCAGCTGGTGGTGGTCGAGGCCGTCACGAATGTCATCGAACATGCCTACGAAGGGGCGGCCGGCAAGCCCCTCTTCCTCGAGATCGAATGCGAGGGGCGCGACATCTTGCTCACGCTGCGGGATCGGGGGCGACCCTTCGATCTTGGCTCCCATCCGGACCCGGACATCGCCCGCCATGTCGCCGGTGGCAACCGCGGCGGACTGGGGGTCTTCCTGATGCGCAGCCTCCTGGCCGATCTGGCTCTGGACCGCGAGGACGGCTGGAATGTCTTGCGCATGCGATTCGGGCTGGAGCCGTGAGGGGGAACGCGGCGGACCCGGCTTTGCAGGGACGTGCGGCCATCCCGGGCGATCGCGTGGAGGATCGCCCGCAGCGCGAGGCGGCCCTCGCCCGCAAGGTCAAGGGATGGCTCACCAACCGGGATCTGCCAGCATTCGACGGCGCGGACCTCGAGGGTTTTTCGCGGCCTGGCCGCAAAGGCGGCGGCGATTTCTTCGACGTCATGGCCGTGGATCAGAACCGCTGGGGAATCTTGCTGGGGCAGGCCAGCGGGAATGGATACCAGGCAGCTCTCTCGGCCTCGGTCGCACTGTCGTACTTCCGGTCGGCGGCCCCGGGAACGCTGTCCCCGGCCGAACTCCTTTCCAGCGTGAACAACCTCCTCTTCGCCTATCGCACGGCGACGTCGGCCAGCATCACGGCCGCCTATGCCATCTACGATGTGCGCGATCGAACGCTCCTGCTGGCCAATGCCGGCCAGTGCCATCCGCTCCTCAACGCGCGTCCCACCGAAGTGGCGGGCTTGCCCCTCGGCCTCGGCCGCGTGGCTCGCTTCCCGCAACTGGCTCTGACGCTCAAGCCTGGCGAGTCCGTGGTCTGGTATACCAGCGGCATCGTGTCGGTCCACCGAACCGCGGGCGAGCCGCTGGGCAACGAGGGGTGGATTGCGCTGGTACGCGAGCAGACCGCCGGCTCGGAGCATCCCTCGACGCTGCGCGATCGCCTGGAGCAAGCCGTTGGCGACGGCCTCTCGAACGAAGATGTATCCTTCGTCTCGATGGTGACGAAATGAGTCACCCACCGTCTGCGCCGACAG
>JAJYIO010000344.1 GCA_021790035.1 bacterium
TGCTGCGTAGCCCCGCTCGGCAGGTGGGAACCTCCCCTTCGGGGCGGTGACTTGCAGGGGGCCTTGCCCCCCGCAAACTACCCCCCGCTGCGGGCAAGCTGCTGCGTAGCCCCGCTCAGCGGGTGGCGTTCCATTCGAGAGTGTCGGCGCAGCCGGTGGGGGACTCATTGTTTTCCCCCTGCGGTCGGGACCCCGTCCCGGCGCTCGGCGGCCCACCGGGAGCAGGCGTCGACGAATGCGACCGGAAGCGCGGGATTGGAACCCCAGTGGGCGTGGACGTAAGAGCCGAGCGTGCGACCTCGACGGTAGCCTTCGGTGACCGGATCGCCGCGCAGCGAGCGGACTTCGTACAGGCGATCGAGCTCGTCGGGGATTCCCGTGGCTTCCGAGTAGTGGAACCGGTGGCCGCGGAACACCGTACCGGCCGGGCCCCAGTCTCCATCGTGTCGCAAACGAACCTCGGCGTACCCCAGGGCCTGCAGCCGCGTGCGCATCCGGGCCTGACCGGCGAGGGCTCCGGCCATGGGAAATTCCCCGGCGTCCGTGACGATCGCGTCCATCAGGGCCATCAGGCCGCCGCACTCTCCGTAGATCGGCCCCGGAAAACCTCGCAGCTCGCCGAGGAGGGAGCGGTTAGCGGACAGCTCGGCTGCATGGACCTCGGGATAGCCGCCGCCCAGGAGTATGCCGTCGGCCTCGGGCAGGTGGGAATCTCTCAGCGGCGAGAAGGGCACCAGTTCGGCGCCGGCTTCCTCGAGCCGCTCGAGGTTCTCCATGTAGTAGAAGTGGAACGCGTCATCCAGCGCGTAGGCGATGCGACAGCATCCAGGCCGAGGTGACGGCCGCCCGGCCGCCGGCGTGGCGAGTTCGGCTGCTCGCGCCAGGAGCCGCTGGATGTCGATCCCGGCCTCGACCCAGTCGGCCAGGAGCGCAACCTTCGGGGGTGGCAGGGAGCTGGGCGTGGCGGTCACCAGGCCGAGGTGACGGCCATCGAGCCCCAGATCCGGGCGCTTGGGCAGGCCACCGAGCACCGGGATGCCCGTCGGGGCGACGGCCTCGGTCAGGATCTCGAGGTGGCGGGCCCCGCCGATCCGGTTGAAGACGACTCCGAGCAGCGGCATCGCGGGATCGAAGCTGGCAAATCCCAGCGCCACCGCGGCCGCGCTGCGAGCCATGCCGCCGGCGTCGAGTACCAGGATGATCGGCGCGCCGAGCCACTTGGCGATCTCGGCCGTGCTCCCGTTCTCGGTCCTCGGGTGCGCGCCGTCAAAGACCCCCATGACCCCCTCGACGATGGCCAGATCGCCCGAACCCCGGCCGAGGGAATCCAGGACCCCTGCGCGACCCGTCAGCCAGCCGTCGAGGTTGCGAGACGGCCGTCCGGTGACCACGCGATGGTAGGTTGGATCGAGATAGTCCGGCCCGATCTTGTAGGGCTGGACCGCGAGACCGCGACGGGAGAAGGCCGCCATCAGGCCCAGCGCGACCGAGGTCTTGCCCACGCCGCTGTGAGTTCCTGCGACCACGAACCCCTTCATGTACGTCTCTTGGCATGCCGTTTGACGATCTGTCAAGAAAGCCTGAGCATGGAGGGAATGACTCGTGCGCTCGGGACGGGGCGGGATTCTCGCAAGAACGCCTCGGGACCCGACGACGGAAAGCGGAGGACTGTGACTTCGAGCGGGACGGCCGGGTCGGGGGCCAGCCAGGGGCTGGTCATCGTTCACACCGGCGATGGCAAGGGCAAGAGCACGGCGGCGCTCGGCATGGTGATCCGGGCGATCGGGAACGGGATGCGGGCGATCGTCTTGCAGTTCTTCAAGGGAGCGCGGCCGACCGGCGAGCTGATCTTGAACGACCTTGTCGTCGAGGGCGCCAGGGCCCAGGTGGAGATCGTGCAGCTCGGCGAAGGCTTCACCTGGGAGGTGGGGCCGCAGCGGAGCCTGTATCTGGCGCAAGAAGCCTGGAAGCGCTGTCAGCAGGCGATCGCCTCGGGCGCTTACGACCTGGTCGTGTGCGACGAGATCAACATCGCCCTGTCCAAGGGGTTCCTGTCGGTGGCCGCGGTGGTCCAGGCCCTGGGAGAACGCCCGCCCCACGTTCACGTCGTGTTGACCGGGCGATCGGCTCCCGAAGCCCTGATGGCGGCCGCCGACCTGGTCACCGAGATGCGTCTGGTCAAGCATCCTCACGGCCTGGGCGTCCCGGCTCAGCCGGGGATCGAGTTCTGAGCGGTTCTGATTGTCAGTTCTGCGCAGATGTTGTCAATGTGGTAAAGCGCCATGCGGGTATCGGGTGAGATGCGAACGACCGGGACCGGGCTGTCGGAGCGGCTCCAGTGGAGGGGCCTGGGCGTCGCGATCTCGTTCCTGACCCGCCTTCCGTGGGCGGGTCAGCGCGAGGTGGCGCCGGACGACCTCACCCGGTCGAGCCGCTTCTACGGGTGGGTCGGGGCGGGTATCGGGCTCTGGATCGGGGCGTGCTACCTCCTCTTGCATCTGGTGTTTGCTCCGCTGCTGGCCGCGACGGTGGCCACGGGCGCCGGCATCCTGGCCACGGGAGCCATGCACGAAGACGCGCTCGGTGACGTGGCGGATGGCTTCGGCGGCGGGACGACGAAGGAGCGAAAGCTCGAGATCATGAAGGATTCGCGCCAGGGCTCCTACGGGGTGCTGGCAATGGTCCTGTCGCTGCTCTTGCGGATCCAGGCCCTGGCCTGGTTGCCGCCGGCCTGGGTCCTGCCCGGACTGGTGGCCGTGCACGGGTTGTCGCGCACGGGCATGGTCTGGATGCTGTGGCGGATCCCATCGGCGCGCCCGGGCGGCATGGCGGCGTCGCTGGGCGGCATATCGGCAGTCGACGTGGCATGGGCCACTGCCGGCGGTCTGATCCTCGCTGCGCTCGCACTGGGCGCCGGGGCCGCAGTGCCCGTGGTCGCCACGATTCTCGCCGTCCTCGTCGTGAGCTGGCTGTCGCTGCGGCACATCGGCGGCGTGACCGGCGACGTGCTGGGGTCGGCGCAACAGGTCGCCGAGCTTCTGGGACTGCTGGCGCTGGTCGCCGTTCTTCGGAATCCGGTGCTGGTATCGGCCTTGACGCCGCCATGGCTGGGCTCTCTGGCCCTTGGAGCCCTCCGGTGGTGACGACGCGATGGTGGCTGGTGCGGCACGCCCCCGTCGCCCGCGAGCGCCCGGGAACGATCGTGGGCCGGACGGATGTTCCGGCCCGGCTCCCGATCGATGCCGCCGAACTGCGCCAGCGCCTCCCGGCCGCGCCCGTCTGGGTCGTTTCGGCCGCCACGCGTGCGCTCCAGACCGCCAGTGCCTTGGGGGCCGCGAACTGGATCGTCGAACCGGATCTGCGCGAGCAGGATTTCGGCTCGTGGGAGGGGGCGACGTGGGCAGAGGTCCTGGAACGCGATGCGCACGCCGCGGCCTATCTTGCGGCCTACGATCAAGTCCGGCCGCCTCGAGGAGAATGCCTCGCAGACGTTCGAGAGCGCGTCTGGCCGGTCATTTCTCGCCTGGCGGCAGCGGGGCCGGGCCCTGACGTCGTGCTGGTGATGCATGCCGGCCCGATCCGCTGCGTGCTGGCGCAGATTCTCGGCATTCCGCTCGGCTCGGCCCTCAAGCTCAGCGTGGATCCCCTCTCGCTGTCGCTGGCAGAGAGCGCCGAGGGCTCGTGGCAGGTTCGCAGCATCAACGAGTCCCCCACCGGCTGCGCCGACACTCTCGAATGAAACGCCACCTGCCGAGCAGGGCTACGCAGCAGCTTGCCCGCAGCGGGGGGCGAGTTTGAGAGGGGCGAAGGGCCCCTCTCAAGCCACTGC
>JAJYIO010000345.1 GCA_021790035.1 bacterium
GTGGAGGGTGCCGGGCGGCAGGGACCAGCTCCCGCACCTGGAGCTCTCTCGGGACATCGCCCGTCGCTTCAATTCCCTCTACGCCCCCCTCTTCCCCGAACCCGAAGGGCTGCTGACCGAGACTCCGCTCGTGGTCGGCCTCGACGGCCGCAAGATGAGCAAGAGTTACGGCAACGATATCCGGCTCGGGGCGAGCACCGAGGACATCGTCAGCAAGGTCATGGCCGCCATCACGGATCCGGCCCGTCAGCGTCGCAACGACCCCGGCCATCCGGAGGTCTGCACGGTCCACGCCCTCTGGCAGCTTCTCAAGTCCCCCGCAGTCGAGCGCGTCGCCAGCGATTGCCGGCTCGGGACCCTCGGTTGCGTCGACGACAAGCGCAATCTGGCCAGCTACATCGAGGAGCTCATTGCCCCGATCCGAGAGCGCCGGGACAAGTTCGCGCGCGACCCCGAGCGGCTCGATGCCATCCTGGCCGACGGGAACGCCCGGGCGCGCAAGGCCGCCAGGGCCACGATGGAGCAGGTTCGCGGCGCGATGAGCCTCAACGAGTTCGGTGCCCCCCATCCGGCATTGCCCGCGTAGAGTGCTCTGGCTCCCTTCGAGGTCGGCTTCACCGAGCTTTGCGGGGCGATCGGGGATCGGGTCGCATGAGCGCGCCTGAACGCCTGCAAAGGATCCTGGCGCGCTCCGGGGTCGCTTCTCGCCGGGCGGCCGAGGCCCTCATCGTCAGCGGGCGCGTGACGGTCAACGGAGAGATCGTGCAGGTCCTCGGGGCGCGGGCAGATCCAGGCCGGGATGACATCCGCGTCGACGGAGCTCCGCTGCCGGATCCGGGTCACCTCGTCCTCATCGCGCTGCACAAGCCCGCGGGCTACGTCACGACCCGGCACGACGAGCATGGCCGGCGGACCGTCATGGATCTGGTTCCTGCGATTCCGGGCCTGCATCCGGTCGGGCGCCTCGACTTCGACACCTCGGGCCTCCTCCTGTTGACCAACGACGGTGCGCTCACCCTGGCCATCACCCATCCTCGCCACGAGCTGTCCAAGGTCTACCTGGCCACGGTCGCGGGGGTGCCGGACGCAGAGGCGCTGGCCCGGATCCGCTCCGGGGTCGAACTGGAGGACGGGTGGACCGCCCCGGCCGAGGCTTCGGTCGAGAGGGTGGTCCGGGGCGGATCCGTCGTGCGCCTGGTCCTCCACGAGGGTCGCAAGCGCCAGGTCAAGCGGATGCTGGCTGCCGTCGGTCATCCCGTTC
Organism: bacterium; assembly: GCA_021790035.1. Classification (GTDB taxonomy): domain Bacteria; phylum Cyanobacteriota; class Sericytochromatia; order S15B-MN24; family VGJW01; genus JAJXWQ01. Next base: position 1,262 of record JAJYIO010000345.1, read on the forward strand.
GCCAGCTGATCCGGATTTCGGTCGGCCCCCTGACGCTCGAAGGGCTGGCCTCGGGCGCCTGGCGTGAGGTCAGCGTAAAGGAGGTAGAATCTCTCCGTAGCACTCTTTGTCTACCTGGGCGCCCGAGCGAGTGACGGCCATGCACTCGCCAGCTGATGGCTACCGCCGGGAGCTCGAGAGGCCACTCGCAGGGAAACGATGCCGTGAACGCCAAGCTTGCTGAACTGGGAGCCGAACTGCGGCAGGCCCGCGAGGCCCAGAAGCGGTCGCTCGAGGATCTCTCCCGTGCCACGCTCGTGCATATCCGGCACCTGGCGGCCATCGAGGAGGGGCGTGACGAGGATCTGCCGGAGCCCTTCTACGTCAAGCACTTCATCCGCAAGTATGCCGGCGCCGTCGGACTGCAGCCTGATGAACTCGCCAGTCGGTACTGGGAAACCCAGGCGCTGAGCCCGGTTGCGACGCCGTCGTCAAGCGGCGGCCCCGCGTTGACGGTGTCGTGGTGGCTGCTGCCGGTTCTCTTCGGGGCCCTCATGCTGGGCATCGTGGGGACGCTGGCAATCAACAGCCTCCATCACCGGCGTGTCCCGTCGGGCGGGCAGGTAGCCGCGGTCTTGCCCCTTGCTGCACACGCGTCCGCCTCCGCAAAGGCTGACCGGCCGGCCAGCCGGGCGCAGCCTGGATCGGCTTCGGTGGCAGCGACCGGTCCGTCCCCCCAGCCCCCCAGCGCTTCGGCTAGCATCGAGACCGTCATACCGGGGACGGCGATCGCCTTCCAGGCGCACACCACCGAGGCGTCCTGGATGGACATCGTCTCCGACGGCAAGGAGGTCTTCAGCGATGTCGTCCCGGCGGGCCATACCGTCAAGTGGGGGGCCAAGAGTGCCCTGACCGTGCGCATCGGCAATCCCGGATCCGTGTTCGGTGTGCTCGATTCCCGCCCCCTCGGCCTCCTGGGCAACCAGACCACTTCGGTCTTCCGGCACACCTTCCTGACAGCCGCAGCGGCCAGGCGGTGGCAGCTTCACACGAGCGAATCCAGGCCGGCTGCGCCGGGCAATGGCAAGCCTCAGGCAGGCAATGGCAAGCCCCATGCGGGCAATGGCAAGCCTCAGGCAGGCAATGGCAAGCCCCATGCGGGCAATGGCAAGCCTCAGGCGGGCAACGGCAAATCCCCGGCAATCAAGGTCGAGCACGGCCAGGCCAAGGCTGCTGCGGCCGGTGTCAAGAAGCCCTCCCGCGGCACGGCGATCCATGCACCAAAGAAGCCCGCACACCGTGCGGCGACCGGTAAATCGTCGAAACCTGCACACCACGCGGCGACCGCTGCGCCGAAGAAGCCCGTTCACCCTGCGGCGACCGCTACTTCGGCGAAGCCAGCGGCCGCTACCGCCGCCGGGGCACCTTCCTCCGGAGGCACCGTCGGCGGCGGCTCTGACGGCGGAACATCCGTGGCCCCCGGGGAGAACTCGCGATGAGCAGTCCGGTCGTCGTGGACCCGATCGGCGGGCAGGCGGTCATCGAGGGCGTCATGATGCGTTCGAACGCCGGCGTCAGCGTTGCCGTGCGGTCGCCGCAAGGCGAGATCGTGGTCCGGTATCTTCCGATGAAGCCCTGGCGCGAGCGCCATCCGGTCCTCAAGTGGCCGCTGGTCCGGGGCGTCACGACGCTCTTCGAGTCGGTCTCGGTGGGATTCAAGATGCTCGAGGATTCGGCTTCCATCGCCGTCGGCGAGGAGCCGGGGGGCAAGGGCGGTGGTTCGGCGGTGTCGCTGATCGCCGGGCTGGCCCTGGCGATCGGCCTGTTCGCGATCCTGCCTGCGTGGTTCTACACGCACTTGCCGCAGTTGATGGCAAGCTCCTGGGTGACAGGGGTTCTCGAACATCTGGGACCGGGGCCGGCCTCGGTGATCCGAGCCGCGACGCTGACGGCTCTCGGGCGGAGCGCCCTCGAGGGGCTCTTTCGACTCGCCCTGTTCGTCGGCTACCTGGCGGCGCTCGGGACCATTCCCGACGTCAAGCGACTTTTCGAGTACCACGGCGCCGAGCACCAGGTCATCAAGTGCCACGAGGCGGGCCTGGCCCTCGAGCCGGCCAATGCTCGCAATTTCTCGCCCCTGCATCCGCGGTGCGGGACCAGCTTCCTTCTCGTCACCGCGCTCATCAGCATCCTGGTGTTCACGTTCATCCCGCAGAATCTTGCGCTCCTGGAGCGCGTCGGCGCCAAGATTGCCCTCTTGCCGGTGGTGGCCGGCCTGTCGTACGAGCTCATCCGCCTGGCGGGCCGGGCCGGGCGCGAGGGGGCTTCCGCTAGCTGGCCCGCCCGGCTGTCGCTGTGGCTGACGACCCCGGGCCTCTGGCTACAGCGAATCACCACGCGGCCGGCCCGGGACGAGATGCTCGAGGTGGCGATCGCCTCGCTGCAGGGGGCGCTGGATGGAAATTCCGAGCCGATCGTCCCCTAGCCTGGACTATTCATGGCCCGCTACTCGACCGTCGCATCTCGGCCCGCCTGCTTCGTTGCACCGCGGTCCGTCGGTCCTCACGTACTGTTCAAGT
>JAJYIO010000346.1 GCA_021790035.1 bacterium
GTGCATCTGCTGCACCGTGCGCGGCGACCTGATCCGCATCCTCGGCAATCTGATCAACCGCCGTGACAAATTCGATCGAGTCGTGCTCGAGACCACCGGCCTCGCCAACCCCGGGCCTGTCGCGCAAACCTTTTTCGTCGACGAGAGCATGCGTCGAGAATTCGCGCTGGATGGAATTGTGACGATGGTCGATGCGCTGCATTTCGAGCAGCAACTCGCAGACAGCGAGGAGACGCGCACGCAAGTCGCATTCGCCGACGTCATCGTGTTGAACAAGACGGATCTGGTGGGAGCCGCCGACCTTGACACGTTGGAACGACGCCTGCGCGGCATCAACGCGCTCGCCCGCATCGTGCGTGCCGATCCCGGTCAACGCGCCTCCGTTCCGATGGGAGCCGTCCTCGGCATCGGCGGCTTCGATCTCGCCCGCGCACTCGAATACAAACCGACATTTTTGGAGCCCGAGTATCCCTTCGAGTGGGCCGGGGCATACGCCCTTGCCGCCGGCGAATATGCAATGGTGATGACGAATGGGCCGGATCCGTTCATGAATATCGCTCTATGCGAGGCGCTTCCCATTGACGATCTCGATCCAGTCAAGGGAGCCGAGCGCGTTTTCACGCTGTTTTCCACTGCTGCGGAACCGGTGTCGGCGGGTGCGCAACTCGCTCCCCAATTGCGCATGCGCACACTCGATCTGCAGCATCGCGGGGAATTTCGCTTTGGACTACGCATTGAGTCGGAAGGAGCCTACTGGCTCTTCACCCAGCACCTGCCCGCGGAGTTTTCACTGACATTACTCGGGCCGGATGGCGTGGAATTGGCGCCCCGGGTGCAGCGGGCATTCGATCCCGGGCATTCCCATGACGCACGCGTTGCCTCCTTCAGCCTGGAAACCGATCGCCTGGCCGAGCGCATCATCTCCCTCTTCCTGCCCGATTCGACCGGCCGCCGCCCGCAGGATGGGGACGATCCGCGGTTCGGTTCCGATCCCAGGTGGCGCGATCCGATGCTCTTCTACGAGTACTTTCACGGCGACACCGGACGCGGACTCGGGGCCTCCCACCAGACCGGCTGGACGGCTCTCGTGGCGGTGCTGCTCACCGAGAGCGTCCGTCGAGTCGCAGCCGACGCCTGATCGGCCGGCGGGTCCGGAGCATTTGCCAGCTCCCGTGCTAAAATCCGGTCATGCCGCTGGAAGTGAACGAACTGTCCCAGAACTCGCGGGGCGGCACCGAGCTCATGCTCGGGTGGCTCTACGAAAGCGTCGACCCGACCCTGCTGGAACCCTTTCAGATCGTTCCGTCGCGGGTCCGCACGCTCGATCCGGACCGGATCCGCGTTCTCTGGATGCACCTGGCCGCCCATCACATGGAGGCTCAGCACCTGGCGGACGGCGGGTGGGCCCGGTTCGACAAGATCGTCTTCGTCTCCAACACGCAGATGCAGGCCTTCATCGCGAGGTTCGGCATTCCCTGGTCGCGCTGCGCGGTCATGCAGAACGCGATCGACCCCATCGAGCTGCATACCAAGCCTACCGGGGCCATCCGGTTGATCTACACGTCCATGCCCGACCGCGGGCTGGTCTTGCTCGTACCGGTTTTCGACGCGCTCGCGCACAAGTATCCCGAGATCGAACTCGAGGTCTTTTCCTCTTACCGGCTGTACGGCTGGGCCGAGGCCGATGCCCCGCTCAAGCCCCTCTTCGACGCGTGCGAGGCCCATCCCCGCATTCACTATCACGGCGCGGTCAGCAACGGCGAGGTCCGCGAGGCCCTCAAGAGCGCCCACATCTTCTCCTATCCCTGCATCATGCTGGAGCCGGCACCGCTCACCTTGATGGAGGCGATGTCCGCCGGGTTGCTCTGTGTCCACCCCAATCTCGGCGGCATGTACGAGATCGCCGCCAACTGGACTCGAATGTACGCGTGGCACGAGGAGCCTGCGGCCCACGCACAGCGCTTCGCGGTCGCCCTCGACGACGCGATCGCCACGCTTCGCGAGCCGGCTACCCAGGAACGCCTGGCCGCGCAGAAGCACTACGCCGATCTCGTCTACAGCCGTGACCGACGCAAGCACGAGTGGACCGTTCTCTTGAACGATCTGCTCCGCAGCGGCCGCGTTCGTTCTGAAAATTAACCAGCGGCACTATTACCCTGGATAACTATTTACCAGTAGTAATTCCGGCCTTCTTCTCGCGGAAGACCTTTCCCTGGGCGTCCACCCAGCGCTCGGCCGTGATGTTCCCGACCGCGTCGTAGGTATTCTCCTGGCGCAGCTTGAGGCGGTCCGTGGCCCCGAACGACTCGACGCGGGCGATCCGGCCCTGGTTGTCGTAGACGAAGTGCATCCGGCTCCGCCGCTTGCCATCTGGCCCCTTCCAGATGCGATCGCTGACCCGGCCCTGCTTGTCGTAGGCAATCTCGAGCGTGCCGACCGCATTGCCATTCTCGTCGGTCCGGGCCTCGGCGACGATCTCGCCCTTCTTGTCGTAGCGATAGCTGAGCTGCTTGACCCGCTTTCCATCTCCATCGCGCCAGGTCTCACTCTCGAGCAGGCCATCGCTGTTGTACACCGACGTGATGTCGTAGAAGAGCTTGCCATCCCAGTTGTACTCCCCGCGCCACGCCAGCAGACCCGTGGCGGTGTCATAACTATAACGGTGGTAGTTCCAGACCACGCCCTCCTCGTTGAGCCACAGGGACTCCGAGACCTGAAAATCATCATACCGGTAGAGGCGCGTGTTGATGGGCTTTACAACGCCGTCGCTGAACTTCTCCAGGCGCAGGCATCGCCCCATCGAATCGATGTGGTGCGTCTGATGCTCGCCGGGAAGCTTGTCCCCCGTGAGCTCGATCACCCCCACCACCCGACCGAAGCGATCGATGCGGCCCGAGCGGAAATGGCGAACCGAGACCAGATCGGGCTCGATCTCCGCGAGCCACTTGGCAAGGGGCAGGACCACGGGGGACGAGGCCACGAATGTCTCCTTAGTTAAAAGTACTGCTGGGTGGGCATCACCAGGTGCCGCATGCTGTGCTGGGCGACCCAGGGGCTGCCGAACCGCGCCAGGTACAGATGGATGTTCTCACGGTAGCGCAGGAAGAACCAGAGGCCGTAGTCGTAGGCCTCGGCGCACCGGCTGGTGCAGATCTCCATGACCTCTCGCAGCTCTTCGTCGGGCATTCCCTGGCGATCCCGGTAAGACAGGTTGGTCGACAGCTCCTGGGTGTCCTCCACCACGTCCACCAGGCCCAGGGCCTCCCGATCGGCATACAGCGGCGAGTGCTTCCCGAGGGTGAACACCGAGCGACCGTAGGACTGGATGATGTCGGTGTTCTGCCGGATGACGTCGATGGTCTCCATCGCCTCGTCGAAGGTCTCGGTCGGGAAGCCGAAGAAGATGTAGGCGAAGTTCCAGATCCCCGCCTCCGCAGCGCCTCTGAGGACCTCGATCCGCTTGTCGAACGCGACGCCCTTGCGAATCAGCTTGAAGACCCGCCGGGATCCCGACTCGAAGCCCCACAGGATCATCTGGAGGCCAGCCTCGTGAAGGACCTCCATCAGATCGGGGGAAAAGCGGCTCTCGAGGCGTCCGTTGCAGAACCATCGGATATCCAGCCCCTCGGCCAGGAAGCGTTCGGCCATGGCCCGCATGCGAACGGGGCTGATCGCCTCGTCGATGAACTGGAAGTGCCGCACGCCATACCTGTCACGCAGGTGCTTGATCTCCTCGACCAGTCGATCGATGCCCTTGGTATCCGGCTTGACGCCCACGAACGAATCGCAAAACGTGCAG
>JAJYIO010000347.1 GCA_021790035.1 bacterium
CGAGCGGGGCTACGCAGCAGCTTGCCCGCAGCGGGGGGTAGTTTGCGGGGGGCAAGGCCCCCTGCAAGTCCCTGCCCCGAAGGGGAGTTTCTGATGAGTCCCCCACCGGCTGCGCCGACAGCGCTGCACGAAACGCCACCTGCCGAGCGGGGCTTCACGCTTCTCGAGACCGTGCTGGCGACGGCCGTGGCCGCGATATTCCTGGCGGCGTTCATGGGCCTCTTCGATGTCGAGCAGGCCAACTTTCGGGCCGCCCAGGATGAGGCCGCCCTGCCCGCTGAAGGCCATGCGTTGCTCGGTGCCATCTTCGGCCAGGACGGGTTCCTCACCTGCGACTCTTCCGCCCACGGCGCCGCCCCCAACAACGTTCCGCAGATCACGCCCGGCCAGGTGTCGCTCTGGGATGTCGCCCTGGGCCAGACCCGCGAGATCGCCTTCTACCCCGATCCCAACACGCCGACCGGGCCCCAGACCCACTCCGGGGTGGGCACGCTCACGCTCTCGGTCAACGGCAGCGCCACCACCTCGCTGGCACCGGCCGATGCCGTGGCCACGATGTCTTTCTACTCGCCCGATCTGGTCTCGGTCCAGATCAACGGGAGCTGGTATTCCGGTGGACAGCTCGTGAGCTGGCCAATGACCGTGCTACCGGGCGGCGTCAGCGCGGGAACCGGGGTGGTGGCCACGGTCGGCACGACGGCAAACATGGCACCGGGGCAGACGCTGGCGATCGACACCGATACCTCCTCGGAGCTGGTCGTGGTGAAGACCGTCGACAACGCCACCACGTTCACCGCCAACTTCGCCGTGAGTCACGGCGCGGCCAACACCCCGGTCGGCCTCCCGGCTTTCTACATCCTGGGAGCGACCGCCGCCCCTACCGACGGGCTCGGCAACACCTACAACCTGACCTACTCGCGCAGCGCTTCGGGGGTCTGGACGTTCGAGTACCCGTCCCCCACCCAGGTCGAGCAGACGACCTTCGCGCCCGGCGCCGTCTTCACCATTGACGGCGAGAGCGCGCAGGCGGGCGAGCTCATCTGCGCGTTCCCGGCGACCGAGGCGACCGTGGCAGGGGTCTCGGGTACGGTCCCGGTCAAGCTCGCGGGACCTCCGATGAGTTTCAAACGCATAGGGGTCTGGCTGCAGATGAACAGCGGACCGACCTCTGGCCTCGAGATCCTGCGCGACGAGCTTTCCTTGCTGGAGCCTTGACCTCGGGCCTTCCGACGCCGGGCTACCCGCGCCCCATCTGGCGCAGAATCGCCTGAAGCTCGCCCACCTTGAAGAGCTCTCCTTCCTCGGCCAGCCGCTCCATCTGCTGATCGAGCGCATCGAGGAGGCGGGATTCCTCCTCGCCCTCGAGGACCAGGTCGAACTCCTCGCCACCGGCGCTCTCGGCCTGCCGCAGGATCCCATCGACCAGGGGATCCATCTCCTGGATCGCCGCATCGTCCGTCGATTCGCCGAGCACCGCGACATCCGCGTCCTCGCTCTCGGGCAAGGTGGCCAGGATCGCGTCCGTCAGGAGCCGCAGGTCGTCGAGCGATTCGATGTGAAATCTCATGGCCATCTCAGTATACGGCGGCGCAGCACGTCGATCGCCTTTCGTCGCATCGATCGCCCCCGCGGGGACACCGCCAGCCAGGTTGCACCGGCCGCGCCGGCCATCAGATCCAGGCCAACGCCGTCCCGGAAGACCAGCGCCAGGAGGAACCCCAGCATCCGTCCGCTGCCTTCGCCCCCCAGCGCCACCTCCACCGCCAGATCGCGCCAGGCCTCGCCCTCGGGCGACAGCATCATGCTCACGATGGCCTGGGTCAATGGCTTGAGATCGATCCCCGCCGAAAGGGCCAGCTCGCCGAGGTCCGCCATCTCGAGAATCCAGCTGGCGTTTGAGGTTGCGCTGACAGCGCCGGCGAGCTCGGCGGCCAGCCGGCGCCCCGAAGCCGTCGAGAGGTAGTAGGCGGTCCAGTCGAAGATCTCCTGCATCTGACGGCCATGGCGCGCCAGCATCGGGCCTAGGGCCGCGAGGAGATCGTCGAGGATACTCCGCAGGCGGTCGGGCTCCATCGCCAGCATGGCCTCGATCTGGGCCAGCAGCTCGGGATCGCCCTCCCGCAGCGACACGCCGACGGCGGCGCGCAACGGCTCTCCCTCTTCGGACAGGAGCCAGTCGAGCCCTGCGGGAAGGAACTCGACGAAGTCGAAGGTCTGCTCGAGCGAGGCCAGCTCGAGCGTCTGGGCCAGTTGCTGCGTGTCCAGGCGACCATCCTTGACCAGATCCTCGACCAGGCGCGAGCGGATCCTCGGATCGGCGACGGTGAGCAGCAGCTTGGCCGCATAGGGCATCCCCACGTCGAGGAACCGGAAGGTCGGCCAGGTTTCGAGCACCACGCCCTCCATGGTGCCGACCGAGCGCATGAGGAAGCTGAAGCGCTCGGGCAGGCGGAAGGGATACCGGTACAGCACGTCGCCGATCCGGTCGAGGATCTCGTTCATCCCCATGATCTGGCCGTGCTTGCCCAGCTGCGACTCGTAGACGTCGGCCAGCACCGGAACCAGCATGGCGCGGTCCACGTCCGGCGGGAACATCTCGATCTCCACCAGATCCTCGGCCACCAGATCGTACTGGGCGCGCATCATGTGCAAGAAGATGTCCACGAGCTTGAGCTGCTCGTCGCGCGCCAGGGTGTCCGTCATCCCCCAGTCGATGTAGACGACCTCGGCGTTCTCGGTGACCAGGATGTTGCCCGGATGGGTGTCGGCGTGGAAGAAACCGTCCTCGAGTAACTGCTTGATGAAGGCGCGAACGCCGAGGTGAACGATGTCGTGGAAGTCGACGCCCATCTTCTCGATGCCCGCCACGTCGTTGAACTTGACGCCCTCGATTCGCTCGAGCGTGATCACGTACCGGGTCGTGTAATCCCAGTAAACGATCGGCGATCGCACGTTCTCGAAGCCAGCGAAGTTGGCACGGAATCGATCCGCGTTGTGGCCCTCGCCCACGAAGTCGGTCTGATCGAAGAGGCTCCGGCCGAACTGGTCGACGATCGCCACGTAGGGCATGTCCTTGGCGAACAGCGCCCCACGCCAGGCCAAAGAGTCCCGGGCGGGTTTCTGGCCCTGGCGGCCCCAGCCAGCTTGGCGCAGGCGCTTTTGCAAGGTGACCAGCGCGACCACCCCCCTTGCGATCTGGCGCAAGATCGCCAGATCGATGGACAGGATGAAGGGCAAGTTGGGGCGCTGCACCTTGACCACGACCCGGTGGCCCGCAAAGGTCACCGCCCCGTACACCTGCCCGATGGATGCGGCGGAAATCGGCTCGGTGTCGAACTCGGCAAACAATTCGGCAATCGGCTGACCAAGCTCCCGCTCGATCGTCGCCAGGGCGATGCTCGTGTCGAAGGCGGGAACGCGATCCTGGAGCCGGGCGAGTTCCTTGACGTACGGCAGGGGCAAGAGGTCGGGCCGTGTCGACAGAGCCTGGCCCACCTTGATGAAGGTCGGCCCCAGCTCCACGAGCCCCCGGGCCAGAAACCGCGCGCAGGCCAGCTCCCGCTCCGCCTCGCTCGTGCGGTGCGGCAGCCATCGCCTGGCGCTCGCCCAGCGCATGACGAAGAAGCGGCAGAACAGCCAGGCAATTCGCCATGCCCTCACCAGGCCAAGGCCGAGATGGCGCCTGAGGCGGGCGGAGTTGGCTGCGGGATCGTAGGTCAGGATGTCCATCTGACGTTCCCATTATCCGGCATTCGCAAGGTTGGTGCGAACGACCGGGACTCGTCTGTGAGCAAATT
>JAJYIO010000348.1 GCA_021790035.1 bacterium
GGACGCGGTTGTTGCCGAGCTGGCGGCCCTCGATCTTGGAGAGGTTGCAGAGCGTCGAGGCGACGCGCTCGTGAACGTCCTTGAAGGCCAGGTCCTCGACCTGCTGGTTGACCTGCCGGATGCGGCGGGTGAGGTCGCGCATGATCTTGAGTGCGATCTGCGGGTGCTCGAAGATGATGCGCTCGAAATCGCGCTTGGCCACGGTGAAGACCACGGCCTGCTCGTCGATGACCTCGGCCGTGGCCGAGCGGGGAAGCTGATCGAAGATCGCCATCTCGCCGAAGAAGTCGCCGGGCTGCATGATCGTGAGCGTCTTCTCGCGGCCGTCCTCGGTGATCTTGGAGATCTTGACCCGGCCGGACTTGAGGATATACAGGGTGTCGCCGTGGTCCCCCTCGTGGAAGATCACGCTCCGCCGGGAGTACGACTTCTCGCCCGTGATGGCGGCGATGCGTGCCAGGGAATCGCTCCCCACGCCCGAGAAGATGGAGACCCGCTGGAGGAACGCCAAGCTGCTTTGTTGCGATGGTAGGGAGCGTGTCTTCTCCACGACGTTGTTCTCCTTCTCTGGCACGCTGTCGCGAATGCGCTAGTGACTCTTTGTTTACATCTCCGACTTGTGGGTAGCTTGCCGGACGCGCGGTACCTTCGTCAAGTGCATTTGCACATGCATTTACGAAAGTTGTGGAGGTGCTTGGGGGGGGTTGTAACAATCTGTACTCCAATGGCGTCGAACATGCGACCGAATACCCCGCGATTCCGGGAATGAAGCCCCGGGATCGCGGATAGAACAGCCGCTCGAACGGGAAAACCGCAGCACCAGATAACATGTCGAAATAATATTTTGTCCACATTAAGACGTCCTTTTAAGGGCCCGGGACGCCCAGGACAGGCCCAACCGCTCGTGCAGTGAACGACTTCTGGATCCGGCCAGGAGACGCGACCGGATGCAGATCCCTCGAGGCGCAGGCTGCCAGTCAGCTCGGCAGAGAGCGCCGTCTCAAGGGCGTGAAACTTGTTACCTGGTGTAGGTGATCGGCCAGGAGCCGGTCGGGCCGACGTCGATTCCGGAGACCGCCGAGAGGTCCGGGGTGTTGGTCTTCAGGGCAGCCAGGGTCACCGAGTAGGTCGTGCCGGAAGCCATGGAGTAGCCGCTGCCGATCTGGGCGTAGCCCGGCCAGCTCAGCTTGGTGTCCAGGATGGTGCCGATCGTGGCGGACTCCGTGCTGACGAGGACCGCGAACACCGGGCTGCTGGGCGACGTGGAAGGAGCCAGCGTGAGGTAATAGGCGGTCGCGTCCGGTACCGGCGCCCAGGTGAGCGTGGGCTGGGCGCTGGGGGCCGCTCCGCCCGCCAGACCGGTGCCAGTGGCGCCGACGATGGTCGGCGCGGCCGGGGCGCTCAAGCTGGCATCCTGCGAGAGCATCTGGACGCTGGCGATGTTGGACCGGATCAGCTCGGACGCGTTCACATCCAGGGCCCGGATCTGGTAGGACTGGCTGGCGCCCGGGGTCGTGACCGAGGGATCCGTGTAAGTGGTCTTGGGGGTGAAGCCCGGGGTGATCGAGTTCAGATTGGTGGGGGAAGCCCCCGCCAGCACGTCGTACGAGGTGGCTCGCGGAACCGCGTTCCAGGCCAGGAACACGTCGTACTGTGCCAGCTGGCGCGAGGCGTTGTACTGGGTGACGGCCAGGGCCTGCAGCGTGAGCGAGGACTGGGTGTTCTGACTGCCGGACGGGCAAGCGGTGAGCAAGAGGCTGGTGAGGACGGCGGCAGACGCGAGGCGAAAAGCTTTCATTGCACTACTCTCGATGATCCAGGTGGCAAGTTCTCGGGCATCCGTCACGAGTCGTGAGCCTCGGCGTCTCGAACTGGCGGCGACACCCTGACTCCTACCAGATGGGGTGGCAAGGCGAACGTTCCGACCAGCCGCCGCGACGAAGCCTGACTGCTCAGACGGTGAGCTCCCGGAGCTTGGTTTCATTTCTCAAGGTGAACTGGTTGCGATCGATGTCCACCAGCCCGCGATCCTGGTATTCCATCAGGACCCGCGTGAACGTCTCGCGGCTGGTCCCGGTGAGGTTGGCCATCTCCTGCCGGGTCATCGTCGTCTCGAAGGTCAGACCCGTGGCCGAGGGTTTGCCCAGCTCGCCGCCCAGGTCGAGCAGGAGCCTGGCGACGCGGCCGGGCGCGGAGAGGAAGGCCAGGCTCTCGACGTGACGGTCGGTCTGGCGCAGCCGGCGGGTGAGCACGACGAGGAGCTTGAGGGTGAGCGTGGGATCGGCCTTGAGCTGGCTCATGAACTCGTCGCGCTGGATGGTGAGCACCTTGCTCTCCTCCACGGCGACGGCCGCGGCACTGCGCGGTTCGCCATCGAGCAGGCTCATCTCCCCGAACAGATCGCCCGGGCGCAAGAGGCCCAGGATGTGCTCCCGGCCGTCCTGGGAGTTGACCACGATCTTGACGCTGCCGTCCGTGAGGATGTAGCAGCTCGTGCCGGGATCGTCTTCGTAGAACAGGATCGAACCCTTGGGGACCGACCGCTGCCGGCAGAGGTTGGCGATCGCCGCCAGCTCGACATCGTCGAGGTTGGAGAAGAGCATGGTCCGACGCAGGACGGGCTCGAGAGAATGAGGCAAGGCGATCTCTCCTCCAGGTCGATCACGAAGCGCTAGCCATTGTAGCCCGGCGCTCGAAGCACCGTCCACGAACGCGCCGACGCCCCTCTGACCAGCCCGGCGCACGAAGGCCGAACCAGGGTGGCGCCCGCGACACGCGGCCCTTTCGGGTCACATCGGAGCGCCGGCAGCTCTCGGAGAGGCCGTCAGTCCTCGAGCGTCGAGAGATCGCCTTCGGGCTGTCCCATGGCGCGGGCCTTGAGGACCCGGCGCATGATCTTGCCCGAGCGGGTCTTGGGCAGCTTGTCGACGATCTCGATCTTCTCGGGCCGGGCGATAGGGCCCACCTCCCGGGCCACGTGGGCAGAGAGCTCTTCGAGCAGCCCTGGTCCAGGCGCCACGCCCTCGCGCAGGATCACGAAGCAGTGGATGACGTTGCCCTTCACCTCATGCGGAACGCCGATCGCCGCCGCTTCGCTGACGGCGGAATGACTGACCAGGGCGCTCTCGATCTCGGCGGTTCCGAGCCGGTATCCGGAAACCTTGATGACGTCGTCGACGCGGCCGATGATCCAGAAGTAGCCGTCCGCGTCGACCCGCGCCGAGTCGCCCGTGAGGTACTTGCCAGGATAGGTCGACCAGTATTGCTTCACGTACCGGTCCGGATCCCGGTGGATGCCACGAAGCATCGCGGGCCATGGCCGGGTGATCACCAGCTTGCCCTCCTCGCCCGGCGCCACGGGTTTGCCCGCCTCGTCGACGACCTCGGCGAGGATGCCCGGGAACGGCTTGGTCGCCGAGCCCGGCTTCAGGGTCAGAGAGGGCACCGGGGTGATCATGAAGGCGCCGGTCTCGGTCTGCCACCAGGTGTCGATGATGGGGCAACGTCCCCCTCCGACGACCCGGTGATACCAGCGCCAGGCCTCGGGGTTGATGGGCTCGCCCACCGAACCCAGCAGCCGCAGCGTGCCGAGGTCGTGCCGGTTGACCCAGGCCTCGCCGAAACGCATGAGTCCGCGGATGGCGGTGGGAGCGGCGTACAGGATGTTGACGCCGTATTTCTCGACGATCCGCCACCAGCGATCGGGATAGGGATACGTCGGCGCACCCTCGTACATGACCGACGTCACCCCGAGGATCAACGGCGCGTACACGATGTAGCTATGGCCGGTG
>JAJYIO010000349.1 GCA_021790035.1 bacterium
GTGTCCTACGCCCGCACCCTTCCCCTGGCCGTCAAGGCCGCCGATCAGCTGGCCAGCGAGGGCCTGTCCTTCGACGTCGTCGATCTTCGCACGCTCTATCCCGTCGACATGCCCACGCTCCGCAAGTCGCTCCACAAGACGCGACGCCTCCTGGTGATCAACGAGGACACCGAGGTCACCAACTTCGGAGAGCACCTGATTCGCCGGCTGACCGAGGAGTTCTTCTACGACCTCGAAGTTCCGCCCCGCCTCCTGGCGGGCAAGGACGTTCCGGGCATCGGGATGGCCTGGCCTCTCGAGGCAGCGTCCGTTCCCCAGGCCCAGGACGTGACGGAAGCCATGCGCGACATCGCGACCCAGCCCGGTCGGGCGGCGGCCGGCGAATGGCCGCTGATCCCCGAAACCTTCTTCCGGCACCGCTAGACCCGTCCGGAGACACCCTGAAGGATCGCCCCGGCTCTTCAAGAACCTGTTTTCTCTCACCAAACGGTCGGTTGCGGGGTATTAAGTTACTGTAGGCATTGGCAAGGGCAAGCCCTCCGCTGCAGACAAGGACCTGGCACAAACAGAGAAAGTTGCGGGGGTCACGTAGTATGAGCTGGTTCAGCCGATTCGAACACCGGGTCGAGAACTTCTTCCATCCAGACAGGATGCAGAATCTCCGGTCCAGGATGGAGCACCACCCGGAGCCAGCTCCGGTCAGCCAGCAGGTGGCCAGCCCGACGACCAAGCTGGTCAGCGACTCCTCCACGGTGTCCGGGAGCCAGCGCCTGAGCGCTCTTGCCGTCGATCACGAGCCGCCGCCCTTGGGTTGGACGGCTTCGATCGCCTCGACCGCGGTCGCCACGGCGGCACCGCCTCCTTCGGGTCCGACCGTCGGCGGCCTCGAGAGCCAGATCAAGCAGATCCTCGGGCCGGGGGTGAGCTTCTCCTCGACCGGCGGCAGCCAGTGGTCGGTCAAGGATCTTCAGGGACTGCTGTCCGCTATCCAGGCAGTGCCGCCCTCGGTTCGCTCGAACCTGGGCAACACGACCTTCACCAGAGAGCCGTCCGCGCCTGACGGGAGCGGCGACGTGGCGCAGACGAACTTCGGCGGCAACGAGCAGGTCGGCGGTCCTCTCACGATCTCGTTCACCAACGCGGCCAGCACGTCGGGGCAGTTCGAAGATATCGCCGTCCACGAGTTCGGCAACGTGGCGATCGGCGGGGGACGGTTCGACCCTGATGCGGTTCGCGAGTTTGGCAAGCTGTCGCATTTCACCAATGCCGACGGTACGATCGCTGACGGGCACGACTCTTCGGGTCTCGAAAGCGTCACCGGCACCAAGCCGCTCAATACGACGAACTTCGTGCAGGACGCCGCAACGAGCCTCGCTCAAGGCTCCCCGGAGGAGGACTATGCAGAGTCCTTCCGCAGCTACGTCCTCCACCCTGATGACCTGATGAAGGCCGCACCGGACAAGTTCCTCTACCTCAATGCTCAGTTCGGCAAGTACACGCCGAGCCAGGTGCAGACCATGGCGGCAAACGACGGGGTCGACCTCCCGATGACCATGGCCGAGCTCCGCAACTCGGATCTGCGCCCCGACACGCTGAACAAGATCGGCCAGACGCAGGGCCTGAGCAACTCTGGCGCAGCCGGAAGCGCGGCCGGAAACGTGGTCAGCACGGTGATGGCCAACCTCGGCAACGCCTCCTTCGTCAGTCAGTTCACGAGCGGCAACGCGCAGCAGGCGCTGGGGCCCACCCTCTGGGGCCAGCTCTCGCAGAGCGAGCAGTCCTTGCTGTCCCAGCCGGCCTACGCCTCCAAGCTCCTGGCCACGGTCAAGGCCAACCAGGCCGCGCCGGCCGACGACGTGACGGATAGCGACGTCACCGCGATGAAGAACTTCGTCAACCTTCTCATGCAGCAGCCCAGCGGCTGGGACAAGGCCAAGATGTTCCTCAGCTCGGGCGAGCGCTCCCAGTACATCGAGAACCTGATCCACAACCCGTCGGTCTGGAACAACCTGGATCCGTCGATCAAGAACCTCCTGAACTCGTCCAAGGGTCAAGACGTCATCAACACCCTGGCCAACAATCAGGGGATCACCAACATGATGGGCAAGATCTGGGGTGGCATCGACATCAAGATCTTCGGCTTCACGGTCGGACACATCGGTCCCTATCAGGATCCCCAGACGATCTCCAACATGCAGTCCAACGCCTCCCGCATCGGGCCGGCCGAGGTCGAGGCGATGAATAACCTGATCAAGAGCGACAACCCGCAGCATCTGGACACGCTGGCCAACGCGCTTTCGAACCTGGGGCAGGGCGTTGACACGGCCAACGCGGGCTCCGCCAACCTGCAGATGTGATCGGGCTTCGTGCAGCTTGACCTGAAAAGGTGGCTAGGTAACACCCCGGAACCGCTCGCGCGCATCTGCGACGCCCGCATCGCACTCGTCGCGAGGCCCATCGAGCAGGGGAACTGGCCAGTGGTAGCTTTGCCGCAGAACATCTGCGATATCTACCAGGTCCCCCTTCGTGAACGGCAGGCGCTCCTGGATGGGTGCCTGCTGTTCTTCCTGGCGGCCGACGTCATCGACGACGCTCAAGATGGAGATCTACCTCCCGACGTCTCGTGGCCAGGGGCCGTCAATGCAGGCAATGCCCTGCTCTTCGCTGCCATCGGCGCCTTTGCGGCCGCGGCACCCGGCGCCGGGGTTGCAGCCGAGGTGGCCCGGTCGGGCGGCGATCTGACCTCTGGCCAGGCGCTGGACCTGATATCGTCGTGGTCGACCCCCTTGAGCGAGGGGGACGTCCTGGCCTCGGTCCGCCTCAAGTCGGGCGCGTCTGCCCGGCTCTACACCCGCATGGCGGCTCTGGCCGCCAGGCAACCCGACGAGATCGTTCAGCTTTGGGGTACGCTGGGAGAACTCTGGGGCACGGTTACCCAGCTTCGTTCGGACATGCTCGATATCCGGCAGGGTGCTTCCCGGGATATCAAGAACCAGAAAGCAACACTCCCCTTCGCCTATGCCTTCGCCCGTGACCGGGCCTCCATGCAAGAGGCCACGACTTCAGGGGAGCCGTCCGCGCTTCGCGCCGTGCTCAGGGCTTCGGGGGCGCTAGCTTTCGTGGACCTCACGATAGACAGCCTGGTTTTCGAGATCGAACAGACCATCGCCCGGCTGTCGCTTTCAGAGTCCCAGCAACAACAACTCAAAGCCATGGCCGCCAGTGGCAGTGCCGGGAGCCCGCTCTGATCTTGACCAAGACGTCCTTGCAGTTCAAACCGCGAGCGGTGCTCCCGCTGGCGATCCTGGCTCTGGTCTTCGCGGCGCTGGTCTGGGATGTTGCGACCTCCGTGTCGTACATCGGCAAGCCGTTTGCAGGTTTTCGCTTCGAAGCGACGGCGACGGTCTCGGCGATCAACTCGGCCTCGTGGCCGGGAATCAAGGCCGGCCTCGCCCAGGAGGACCGGATCGTTGGCGTCGATGGTCAGCCGGCCTCGGGGTCGGCCGATCTCTGGAAGTTCGTCCGATCGGTTCCAGTCGGCACCCCGGTCCATTACCTCGTCGAGAACGACGCCGGGACAAAATCCGTGACGATCCCCACCGGAGTTTTTTCGATAGCAGACTGGCTCGGCACGGTTTTCCCCCTGCAGCTCATCGGGCTGCTATTCCTGCTGATCGGAGCCATCGGTTATCTGCTGAAACCAGATAGCCAGCCCGCACGAGCCCATCTCTACTTTGCATGCGCGCTGGCCTTGTTCATGGCGATCACGAACGATTACGATCTCACCGG
>JAJYIO010000350.1 GCA_021790035.1 bacterium
CCCGCAACCCCGCGTGCTCGGTTTGCCCGCTGTTGCGGCTCTGCCCGGAGGGTCAGCGGCGGTGCGGATGAAGACCAGGCTTGCTGCCCTGGGGGGGCGAGGCGGGATGGGGTTGCCGGTCCGGATGATCGGCGTTCGACTCCTTTGCATCCTCGCCATGACCTTCCTGGTGGCGCGGGCCGGTCCGGCGCGTGCCCAAGGTGGGGAGCCGTTTTCAACCCTCCGACACTGGATCGGGACGCAGCGCCTGGCCGCGGGGTTTCACCTCGTTCCCTCGGGCGGCCAGGGTGGCAAGCTATACGCTTGCAGGTTCGGCGGCTACGAGACGATCGTCAGGGTCTATCTCGTGGACGAGCGCATCGTCCAGGAGCAGATCGAGGTGGAACTTCCCGCCGATCGCCAGGATGCGGTGGCCCTGGGCATCATCTCGAGGTTCTTCTACGAGTTCTACGGGGGGCGGGTCCCGTTGAAGGTGCTCTGGGACGAGGTCAACACGATGCGGACGACGCTGGCGCGGACCGGGCTCCGGGAGGTCTCGGGAGATTACCTCGGATTTGACCTCGGCCTGCGGCTGGATACGTCCCCGGACAATTCGTACATGAGCGTGGAGCAGCAGACCTGGGGCACCCTCTTCTGGCGTGGCGACGCCAGCCTGCCCCGCAGCGAGTGGCCGGCCGTTCGGGTCCCCGCCGTCCGCCCCACGCGAACGCTCCGACCGCGGCCAGGGCGCTGAGGTTCGGCGACCCTCGACCACGAAGGCGCGGATTCGTGGGACGATGAGCGAATAGCCAGCAACCGCACGCCGGCCGATGATGACTGCCTCGTGGCAGCTGATGACGAGAGGAATCCGAGGGATGCCGGAGATCACGCGCACGTACCAGACGGACCTCGCGGACCTTGCCTACCAGGTCTCGCGCTCGGGCGAGTTCGCGGATGTCCGGCGGGACCTGGACGCGGATCGCATCGAGGACCAGGAGGCTCAATCTCGGCTTCTCGACCTCGTCCTCGCGGGTCGCTGCCGGGTCGACGGGGATCACGGCCAGGAAGAATTTCGCTGGGCGCTTTCCGAGGTGGAGGCCGGGCGACTCACCTCGAGTCTTTACCGCGAGTACCTTGGCGCCCGGTGAGTTTCCCTCCGCCAGCCGTCTCGCGGACGGCGTTCCGGCAGGATCTTCGCCACCGATAGCGCCAAGCTAAACAGGTTCACATGGATTGGAAGACGTCCGCCAGGCGAGGAAATCCGCGAAGCGCCCGCGCAGCGTACACGGCGGGTAGGTGAGCAGGCACTGCAGCGGTTGACGAAGCCTGGCGGAATGGATGACGGTCAAGGTGACCCTGTTTAGGTAGCCGTCAGGGTAGCGCCAAAGGCCCCGAAATCATCTTGCAAGATCGACGCAAAGCCCGGTCGGTGCGGCCTTTGCCGGCTTGGGTACAAAGAAGCCAGATCGCCCGTGCCAACGGGGTGCTCGCTCCCGGCGACCTGTAACTGACGCTGCCACGACGACGGCCCGATCGCGTCCGCCTCTGGTGCAAGCACGACTCGGTCTGGCCGAGGTCGCGGGTGATGGTGATGGCGGCTACTGCCGAAAACTGGCCAAGCGGCTAAGATCTGGGGCTGTGTGCTCCCGGAGGAATGGGACGATGCCTGGATTTCGTTGCAAACTGGCCCGATCGGGGGTCTGGGCGCTGGCCCCTCTCGCAATCGGGGTCCTCTATGCCGCTGGGCCCCGAGTGGCCCTGGCTGCAACGGCTCCGGTCGCGACCAGCCCCTCGTCTACCGTGGGTGCTGCGGCATCGATCCCTTACGCGCAGCAGGTGCGCAACCGCCTGGATGAATACGTCCAGGCGATCGTCGCCCGGCTGCGACAGGCCGAAACCCTCGGTCCGGCCGGTTTCGACTCCCGGCAGCCGGCGATCGTCGGCCCTGCGGGTGAGTGGCTGCCGCTCGAACTAGTCGTACGCGATCCTGACGGCAACCTCGTGCACCATCCGTCAAGCTCGGCGTTGCTGACGCGAAAGGACATCCGGGCGGCGCTCGGGGGGAACCCGGTCCAGGTGCGCGACGGCGAGCTGGTCATCGTCGACGCCCAGCCAGGCGGCGGATCCGCGGTCGGGACGACGGTCCCGCTGGCGGAGATCGGCGCCAGACTGCCAGATTTTTCGAAGGTGGACGGGGCAGCGATCTTCGACACCAGCGGTCACCTGCTGGCAGGACAGAGCGGTCTGTCGCCTGACCAGAGTGCCCTTTTCACACGCGATCTGCCGCAGGCCCACGGCTCCTTGCAGATCGCGGCGGACCCGGCGGGCAGCGGGGATGGCGGCCAGATGGTCACGTTCGAGATCGCGCGATCGAATCCTTTTGGCCTGGTCGTCGTGACCCGGATGCCGGCAGCTTCGGCCGGCGAACCTACGCTGGCGGGATCGCTCTTTCCCGCGCCCGACGCCAAGCCGATGCCCGGGGCGACGGCCCCCGATCGCTTCGCCGGCCTGCACCTGCCGGCATCCTTGAAGGCCAGAAGGCGGATCGTGATGGCTGCCGCGCTGGGGTTGTCAGGGATCGCGCTGGGCATGATCATCCTCCTCGGGCGACGCAATCGCAGGTCCGAGGCCCCCCTGGCGATGAAGCACGTCGATTACCTCGACGCGCTGGCAGATGCCCCGGAGTTGAAGAGAAAGCGCAAGCGCAAGCGCGTTGCCCGTCCCTCGATCGACGTGGACGCGGCTCCGACCTGGGGCGACGATGCACCGGAAGTGCCAGCACCGGAAGACGCCGTCGCTGGCCGGGACTGGCTCGACCCGGAGGAATCGGGCGAACTCGAGCAGACCGAGGCGAGCGCCAGGCGTTCGAAGGTTCGTCGCCGCGAGGCTCGTGCCGAGCTGGCCGGAGACTCGAACCCGGACGTTGCGACGGACACCTGGAACGAGGCGTTCCAGGAAACCGCGGCACCGGAGATGCTCGCGGGTCCCACGGACCTCATCGAGACCCTCGACGGGACAGATGGCGAGATCGGAGATCTTCAGGGGCCAGAAGCCGGCCACGCCGAGGAAGGCGAACCGGACCAGGGATCCGGGCTTGCAGAGGACCCGACGGGCTCGGACGAGAGCGCGCTTGCCGAGACGGACGGATCTGTGCTTGAGCCAGCCAGGCGGCGGGGAATCAGTCTCTTCTGGAACAAGGGCAAGACTTCAGAGCCGCCGGTCCTGGCGGAGCTCGAGGGCGAGGCAGTGAGCACGCAAGAACCGTTCGAATACGCCCGGCTGGTCGACGCCCAGGCCGGGGATGCAGACGTCGCGGCCGCCGAGCGCGCCAGCCACATCGAGGCCTTCCGGGCGGATCGCACTCGCGTCGCCATGCGGACGGCGCGTGCTGCGGTGCCCGAGTCGGCGCGCCGAAGCGGAGCCGAGGGTCGCGGCGAGTCCGACGGCCGGTTGCGGAGCGTGAAGCCCGGCGACGTGCTCGTCACCAAGGGCGAGGCCCAGGCCCTGGTGGAAAAGGAGGGCGATCGCGTCCTCAACCGGCTGACCGATCTGCTGGGCGAATCCGAGGGGCGCACGGAATCGGTCGTGGGCGACCTGCGAGAGACCTTCCGGGAAGTCCTCGAGCAATTCGAGGGCTTGCAGGACGCGCGCAAGCGTGACCTCACCGAGATCCATGACCTCAAGCACGACATCGCGAACGAACTCGCGAACGCCATGCTCAAGGTCAAGCAGTCGGAAGGCAAGACGACGGAAGGCATCGTGCGGCTGTCGGATCGCGTCGAGGATCTCGCTCGC
>JAJYIO010000351.1 GCA_021790035.1 bacterium
CGAGAGGTCCAGGCGGCCGGAGCTCAAGAGCGCCGAGGTCTGGTACCAGGTCTCGAAGACCCGACGCCCGATGATGCCCTGGACGGTCGCCCCCTTGAAGACGATGTCGCGGGAGATGTCGAGCTCCACCGGGCCACTCGGGATCCCGAGCATGGAGTAGCGCCCGCCGTTGGCGAGCACCTCGAAGCCCTGCCGGATCGCCTGCGGATGCCCGCTCATCTCGCACACCACCTGCACGCCGCCGATGTCGGCGGTCTCGGCGAGGATCTCGGTCACGACGTCGTCGCCCTGGGGATTGAGCGTACGCGTGGCGCCCATCTCGCGGGCGAGGCCGAGGCGATAGGGATTGACGTCTACCGCGAAGATCCGCGTGGCCCCGGCGGCACGAGCCACGCCGATCGCCATCAAGCCCTGCGGGCCGCACCCGAAGACCGCTGCCGTCTTGCCCGCCACGGCTCCCGATAGCACGGTGTGGACGGCATTGCCCAGGGGCTCCTGGAGGGAGGCGAACTCGGGCGCCAGGGTGGCGGGATTCTTCCAGGCGTTCTTGGCCGGGATCCGCACGTAGTCGGCGTAGCTGCCGTCGAGGTCGACCCCCAGGATGGCCGTGTCGTGGCAGATGTGGCCGTTGCCCTCGCGGCACTGCCGGCAGACCCCGCAGATGACGTGGCTCTCGGCCGAAACGTACTCGCCGCCCTCGAAATCCTTGACCTCGCTGCCGACGGCCACGACGTCGCCGCTGAACTCGTGGCCGATCGTGAGCGGGGGCCGCACGTGGCCCTCAGCCCACCGGTTCCATTCGTAGATGTGGACGTCGGTACCACAGACGGAGGTGGCCTTGACCTTGACCAGCAGGTCCTTGGGACCGACCTCCGGGACCGGCGCCTCGATCAGCTTGAATCCCGGCCCGGCCTGGGCCTTGACCACGGCTCGCATCGTCTTGGGGATGTCGAAGCTCCGGGCCGCACCGCGCACGGGCGCCTCGGTGGGCTTGGGACGCGCCTGAGGATGCGAAGGCGAGATGGTATCGGCAGACATGACGGCCTTTGTCATGGCAGAACTCCTTATGTCCTCGAGGACAGCGCCCTGGCCGGATCCTGGGTCTTCTTGCAGCTAGACGGGCCCCTCTGCGCGGTCGCTGCGCTGCGCGGCCGGGTCCCGAAGGCTTTGCGGCGTGCTTGGCCGATCGCAGATCCACCAAACGATACCATGGCTGGCCCCCTGACCGGGATTTATCCGCAGCTTAACGTCGGTGCGGAGGATCGGGCGCCGATAAGCTCATCAAGAGAGCCTTTGGCCCGAGTTGCTGTCTTTCACCCACGAACCGGGCCGCGTGCCCCGTGCATCGAGAGTAGCCATACAGAGCGCCTATCCATGAGTCTTGAGAACGCCCCTGACGGGTCGCAGCCGCCGGTGGTCCGCCCCAAGCGGCCACAGGTCCGCGTCGGAACGACCCCGTGGCTCTTCGACGACGTCCGCGACGTGCTGGCGGCACAGGGCGATCGCAAGGCGCCGCACCGCAGCCGACGCCGCAATCTCCGGTTCCTGTTCGGAGCCTGAGTCGATAGCGCACGGGCAGCCCGAGCCGGGCAATCCCGCCGGCGCTCGACGCTCCAGGAGGACCGGTCAGGACGGGCGCGCTGGGCTCTGCGCCGAGCGGAAAGCCATCATGCGATCGACCTGCGCCTGGTAGGCCTCGAGTTCGGCATCGGCCCACCGCTTGCGGCGTTCCTCGTCCCACTCCAGCGCGCTGGCCATCTCCCGGGAGACCAGATCCGCCACCTCTTCGACGGCATCAAGGCCGAGGTGGGTGTCGAGGAGCTGCAGTCGCGTGCGGCGCGCCATCACGTCGGCGACGGACATCGCCATCTCGTGGCGGACGGCGAAGACCACCTCGGCGCGGGTCCGGGCGACCTCGGGCGACAGGCCGGCGATCTCCCGGGCCAGATCTTCGCGGTCGGCGGCGAGCCGGCGCACGTCGGCGTAGGCCGTGCCGTAGGTGGCGATCAGGCGTCGGGTCCAGCCTGCATCCGGTTCGGTGAGATTCTGGATCTGGCCCGTCGTGAAGCTGGCCAGGGACATGCCGCCCTCGGAACCACCCAGAGGGACCGGGGCGCGGCTTGCCCGGGCGGGTCGCCGGATTCCGTCCTGGCGCAGCAAGCGCACGGCGCGGTCTACGGCGTGGCGGGCCATCGCACGATACGTCGTCAACTTGCCGCCCGCCACGCACAGGACCCCCGAGGGCGTCTCGAAGATCTCGTGCTCCCGGCTGATGTCGGATTCGAATGCCTTCCCCGCGGGCGCCAGGAGCGGTCGGTACCCGCCAAAGGCGCTGATGACGTCGGCTGGACGCAACTCGGAGCCAGGGCACGTGGCATTGACCGAGCCGAGCAGGTAGTCGACCTCGGCGGGGGTGACCTCGGTCTCCTCGTCGAGGTATCGATCGTCTCGATCCTTCCCCGAGTAGGCGGTGTCGGTGGTCCCGATGACGGCCCGCTCGCCCCACGGAATGACGAACAGCCAGCGGCGACGACCGTCGGCGTGTGGCAGGGACTTGAGCACGAGCGCCTTGCCCCTGGTGAAGGCCGGCACGATCACGTGGACCCCCTTGGTGGGCAACAGGCGGCGCGAGCAGCCGGGATCGTCGAGGAGGTTGACGGCATCTACCCAGGGTCCCGCGGCGTTGACGATCCGGGTCGCGTGGATCTGGACCGTGCGGCCCGCCAAGGTGTCGAGCGCGACGGCGGCCACGGCCCGGCCCCGGGCGTCCTTGACGAACCCCTGCACGGCGCAGTAGTTGGCGACCACCGCCCCCGAGCGGACCGCGGTCTTGACGACGTCGGCGACCAGGCGGGCATCGTCGGTCAATCCGTCGACGTAGAGCAAGGCGCCCTCGAGGTCGGCGCCCTCGAGGGTCGGGACTTCCCGCCCGGCGGCGGCGGGATCCAGACGGCGGTGCCACCAGCGCCGCTGGCCGCCGCCCAGGAGACTGAGGGCGTCGTACAGCGACAGGCCGACCTGCACCTCGAGCAGGCGAAAGCCACGGCCAGACTCGACCGCGTAGAGGAAGGGCAGCTCGCTGGCGACGTGCGGCGCTTCGCGCAGAAGCGAATTGCGCTCCCGCAGCGCCTCGCGAACCAGGTGGACGTGGAATTGCTCGAGGTAGCGCAGGCCGCCGTGCAGGAGCTTGGACGACTTGCTGCTGGTGCCCGAGGCAAAATCGGCGCGATCGACCAGCGCGACCGAAAGACCCCGGCTGGCGGCCTCGGCGGCAATGCCAGCCCCGCTGATGCCGCCGCCCACGACCAGGAGGTCGAAGCGCTCGGCGCCCAGCCGGGTGAGATGAGTCGCCCGCGTGCGGGGCGAGAGATCCGGGCTCACGGCCATGTCAACGCGATGCTAGCACGATCGCACCGACCCCGCTTCGATCGGGTCTCGATCCCGGTCGGGACGCCGCCAGCCCGATGGACTGGATTTTTGCGTGCAGAAACTTCGCCACCTCGAGCGTGCAGCGGCACGACAGGGGCGAGATCGAGGGGACCTGCGGGTCCTCTCTCGAGTCAATGCCGGCAAAGCCAGCAGAGGAAAGGGCTCCTGCCGAGAGCAGGTGGCCGATGTGCTATAATCCGGTCTCAAGCTCCTGCGCCCGTAGCTCAGGGGATAGAGCAGCCGCCTTCTAAGCGGCTGGTCGCTGGTTCGAATCCAGCCGGGCGCGCCACCGGTCGTTCGAACCGGACACCGTG
>JAJYIO010000352.1 GCA_021790035.1 bacterium
GACGCAGCGTACTTGAACAGTACGTGAGGACCGACGGACCGCGGTGCAACGAAGCAGGCGGGCCGAGATGCGACGGTCGAGTAGCGGGCCATGAATAGTCCAGGCTAGGATGCGACCATGAGATCTTTCCGCAAGGAAATCGCGCTCCACCTCCCGCAGCGCATGGACTTCCGCAACATCACGCCCGAGGTCGAGGCTGCGGTGCGCGAATCCGGCGTTCGCGAAGGCCTCTGCCTGGTCAACTCGATGCACATCACGTCGAGCGTCTTCATCAACGACGACGAGCCCGGGCTGCACGAGGACTACAAGCGGTGGCTCGAGCAGCTCGCGCCCTACGATCCGAGCCCCGAGCGCTACCACCACAACCGCACCGGGGAAGACAACGGCGATGCCCACCACAAGCGCCAGGTGATGGGCCGCGAGGTCGTGGTGGCCATAACGGCGGGCCGGCTCGATTTTGGCCCCTGGGAGCAGATCTTTTACGGCGAGTTCGATGGCCGTCGCACCAAGCGGGTGCTCATCAAGATCCTCGGGGAATAGGCGGAGGCAAGCCGGGAGCGATCGGCAGGTGGCTCCGGGTCGGCTCGATTCCATTTGGGCTAACTTAGGGGATTCTTAACCCATCGATAAGTCAGATCCCGCCAGGAGCGACGATATCCTCACAGGGCGGCGGGGTGCCGCGAGTGGAGAGAGAGAGGGTTCCATGCCGAAGGCGATCTCTGGAAGTTCCGTCACCGTACGTCCGGCCAAGGGCCAGTCTCCCGCGACGACATCGACGAGCAGCATGCCCTCGGCTCCGACCCTTCCACGGGACTCCGCGGCGCTCTCCGGAGGCGCACCGAAGCTTGCGCTCATTCCTTCGGCCAGCTTGCCGATCACCCTTCCGACGCTGAACACGGACGAGCCCATGGACCACCTGTCCAAGCGCCCGAACATTTTCCAGCGCGTCGGTGACGCGATCTGGGAGGGCATCGCGCACGTGTTCACCTGGATCAAGCAGCCCCTGATGCCGGATCTGAGCCCGGACCGCACCATCGTCGGCTACGTCGTCGCCCCCGAGAAGAAGCCCAACGTCGACGGCGACATGGATATCGACGTCGCTCCGCTTCCCGCCGACCGCAGCGTGCTCGACTACGAGGGGCACTACCGTGCGGCCCCGATGAGCCTGATCCAGGACGACGATCCCAACATGTCGCCGCGGGCCAAGTCCATGGCCAAGGCCGGCGCGGTCCACTGCGAGGTCAAGGACAACGTGCGAGCCAGACTCATGCCCGAACTCAAGACCCTCCAGAAGCTCGCCGCCGAGGGCAAGACTCCGCTGGTCCAGATCTCCGGCCGCTGGACCTACGATATCTTCCACTCGGGCTGGACCGAGATCCACCCGGTCCAGAACATCAAGATCCTGACGAACGATTACGATCCGAACCGGCCGGCCCCCGGAGGAAACCTGGCCGCCGCGTCGAAGGCTCACTAGGCAGAACCTGCTGCCCTCCCTGTCCACGTTCCGGTAATGACTCGAGGGAACCTGCGGGTTCCCTCGAATTCTCTTTGGCTCCGGGCCAGCTGCTCCGCCGCCAAGCTCGCGAAATAGCGGGTTTCGACCTTGCCGGATGCCGTCCGCGTGCCGACGGGCAAGAGGCCCCCACCCGGAGGCCCCCGCGGGCCGCGGCCTTGACTGGAAGCCGTCTTGAAGGTACGGTCAGCGCATCAATCGGGCCTCGGTTGCGCAGGATAGCCATCGCGCCAGGAAAGGCCCGCCACCGAGAATGATGCAAGCAATCGCACCTTTGGGTCCTTCCCGCCTCGTCCAGGAGATCGATCGGCGTCGAACCTTCGCCATCATCTCCCATCCGGACGCGGGCAAGACCACGCTCACCGAAAAACTGCTGCTGTACGGCGGAGTCATCCACCTGGCCGGAGCCGTCAAGGCCAAGCGTGGCCGGGCCGGAACCCTGTCGGACTGGATGGAGATGGAACGTGAGCGCGGCATCTCCATCACGACCAGCGTCCTGCAGTTCCCGTACAACGGCCTGCAGATGAACCTGCTCGATACTCCGGGCCACGCGGATTTCAGCGAGGACACCTACCGCACGCTGCACGCGGTGGACGGAGCCGTCATGCTGCTCGACTGCGCAAAGGGCGTCGAGGCCCAGACTCGCAAGCTCTTCCGGGTATGCCGGCAACGGGCGATCCCGATCTTCACCTTGGTCAACAAGATGGACCGGCCG
This sequence comes from bacterium, assembly GCA_021790035.1. GTDB lineage: Bacteria > Cyanobacteriota > Sericytochromatia > S15B-MN24 > VGJW01 > JAJXWQ01. The sequence continues at coordinate 2,229 of JAJYIO010000352.1, forward strand.
GGCCGCGATCCGTTCGAGCTCGTCGGGGAGGTGGAAAGCGTGCTGGGGATCGGCGTGTTCCCGGTCACCTGGCCTATCTACCGCGATAACGTGTTTCGGGGCGTCTACCACCGCCTGGCCAGCAAGGTCTTCCTCTTCGAGGAGTCCCACGCGGGCTCGAGCGCAGCCCGAGGATCGGAGCTCGCGCCCGTCAAGGTGAGCGGTCTGGACGATCCGTTCCTCGAGCAGGAACTCGGCTCCAAGGGGTACCAGCGGCTCCGAGAGGAGGCCGAGATCCTGGATGCTGCCGGTGACGGCTTCGAGCGCGAGCGCTTCGAAGCTGGAGAGCTTTCTCCGATGTTCTTCGGAAGCGCCATCAACAACTTCGGCATCCAGCCTTTCCTCGACACGTTTTGCGAGCTCATGCCGCCGCCGCGGTCGCGCAGTACCGACCAGGGAATGATCGCCGCGACGACCGACGAATTCTCCGGCTTCATCTTCAAGATCCAGGCCAACATGGACCGCACCCACCGCGACCGGGTGGCCTTCGTGCGGGTCTGTTCGGGCCGCTTCGAGCGCGGCATGAAGATCCAGCACATCCGGACCGGCCGCGAACTCCGGCTCGCCAACCCGACCCACTTCCTGGGGCAGGAACGCCGGATCGTCGAGGAGGCCTTCGCGGGAGACGTCTTTGGCGCTTACGACCCCGGACTCTTCGAGATCGGCGACACGCTCACCGGAGGAACCAAGCTCAACTTCGAGGGCATTCCGAGCTTCGCTCCGGAGCACTTCGCCCGCCTCGTGTCGATCGATCCCCTCAAGCGCAAGCAACTCGCCCGCGGGATGGACCAGCTCGCCAAGGAGGGCACGATCCAGCTCTATCGGCCCCCCCACGGCCGGGCCGGCGATCTGATCCTCGGGGCGGTCGGCCAGCTTCAGATCGAGGTCGTCAAGTACCGCCTCAACGTGGAGTACGGCGTCGACGTGCTGCTCGAGGGTGTGCCCTTCCGGTTCGCCCGCTGGGTCAGCCGCAGGGATGGTGCCCCGGTCGACACCGACTGGCTGCGCTCCGAGCGCGTGGGCATGGTCGTGCTCGACATCCGCGAGCGACCCGTCCTGCTCTTCGAGGGCGAGTGGGCCCTGGGCGCGGCCCAGAAACACCTACCTCAGCTGGACTTCCAGGAGACCGCCTTCGGCGTCGTCGTCCGCGCGTAGGGCCCCTTCCAGCCCTTTGGGGGACCTGACCTGCTCGACCTGCACCTGACGGGCATCTCGCGGCTCTCGTCCGCAGCCACTCATCTCGCGTACTCGCCGAGTACGGCTCAATCGTGGCTTTGCGGGCGCGCTCGCGATCGGCTCGGTCACGCCTGGCCTCGCTACGGTCAGGTCTGACTCGAACGAGTCGAACGCGCCCGCAAGAACCCAAAGCGTACTTTCGTGCGTGAGCCTCCCACCGTCTGCGCCGACACTCTCGAATGAAACGCTACCTGCTGAGCGGGGCTACGCAGCGGCTTGCCCGCAGCGGGGGGC
>JAJYIO010000353.1 GCA_021790035.1 bacterium
GAGGCAGAAGATGGGGTCGGCCGAAAAATTCGTCTTGTCGCCGATCGCCCCGACGAGCGTGCGCTCGACGCCCTCCGAGAGGTGGGTCTTGAAGCCCATCTTGGTGAGCTGACCGACCACTGCCGCGATCTGGTCGGCGGTGGCTCCACCCTTCATGACGACGATCATCGCCTCTCTCCTGTGACCCTTTGACGAAGACCAACCCGGCGAACTGCGGGCGGTCTGGCGAACCGACCGGCATCCCGGATCCTCTGGCCCGCTTTGCGCCAGGTACGATGATTTAACGTACTCCCCCGGTAGTCCAGGTTGGCGTGCGGACCACGAGCCAGAGCCCCGAGTTTAGCACGCCATGAACGAGCCGACTCTGTTTTCGGCCGGCACCGAGCCCGCGGTCGGTTCCTGGGAGAAACCTGGCGTCTGTCCCCCTGCGAAGGGCCGACAGCCCTTGATAGCCTGGATGGCGTGCTTTCGTTCTGGCTCGACGCCCTGTACCCCACTTTGTGCCCCGGATGCCACCGCCAGGGTGCTGGCCGGGTCTGCCCGACTTGCTGGGCGGATCGCCCGCCGATCCCGGCTGTCCACTGTCCCAGATGTCTCGGTCGACCCCCGTGCCGGCTCTGCGTGGCGATCGAGGCGGTGAGCCAGGTCGTGGCGCTCGGGGCCTACGACGGCGTGCTCCGGCAGGTTATCCGCCTGCTCAAGTTCCACGACCGGCAGGACCTGGCGAGCTTCCTGGGCCATCAGCTCGCGCAGGTGGTGCCGGCTGCAAGGCCACCGCGGGGCGATTTCTCCGGTGCTGTCTGGGTTCCGGTTCCGTCCCACCGCCGGCGCGTTCGACAGCGCGGATACGACCACATCCGGCTGCTTACCCGCGCTGCGGCTCGGGCCGCCCACGCTCCCTGGATGCCGGTTCTGGCCCGGCGCGTCGAGACGCCGCCACTGTACCGGCTCAGCCGCGCGGAGCGCGAGGCGGCGCTCGAGGGGGCCTTCGAGGCCACCCGCCCCGTGCCAGAGCGCGTCCTCCTGGTCGACGACCTGCTGACGACTGGCGCCACCGCGACGGCCGCCGCCAGGGCCCTCAAGGCGGCCGGGGCGCGAGAGATCATGCTGGTCGTGGTCGCCAGGGCCTGACCCCTGCTGGCGCCGGCGGGCCTACCGGCCGCATCGGGCCTCGGGGCGCGACCTGCCGGCTCGCTCCGTGCCAGGGAACGTTGTGCCAGCGGTCGTACCTTGATAGATTCCGGGCGTCGGGAGGCCGATGGCGGCCGAGGGGGGAACCGTGCCGAAGAACGTCCGGTCCTCGGGGGCAAACGAGCCAATTTCTAGGGTCCGAGCAGAACGGGTGGTGGATCCGGTCCGCGGAAGATGCCTGACACCGGTCGCTCCAAGGACCGGGCCGTCTCGGGTCTTGCCGGCGACCTCCCTCGTCCTGGCCGGGGCGGGCCTGGTCGTGCTGGCCGGACCGGCCTACGCCTCTCCCGCGTCAGGCTCCGCTCCCCCGCGGCCCCCCGGCCCCACGCGCACGTTCAACGTCCCGATGGCCTACACGCTGCCAGCGGGCGCCCGGCTGTTCACGACCAACTTGACCCTCGGATCGACGGGCCTCGCCCCGATCTATTCGGGCGCCCCCGGCCTCTCTCTGGGGATCGTGGGCAACGCGGTCAACGTCCACGCCGATGCAGCGCTATCAAGCCAGACGGAGGTCGGAGCCGGGATCGCGGCCACGTCGACCAACCCCTGGCGGGGGGCGCTCGATATCGAGGGCAAGCGGGCGGTGATGGAAGAGGGCGTCAACGGCGCCCCCGCGAGCCTGGCTGCCACGGTGGGAGCGATCTTCGACGTCGACGCCAACGGCGTTCCGGACATCGGATTCCAGCTCGGCGTTCCGATCACCAAGGCCCTGGCCTTTACCCGCCGGCAGGTCGTCACCCTCTCGCTCTTTCCCAGCTGGAACGTCGGGATGATGGGGGCACAGGGCGCAGTCGGCCCGAGGCCGATCAACACGCTGGGGCTAGGCTTCGGGATGGACCTGGCGCTCTCGCCGTTCGCCCACGTCCTGGCGGATACCAACCTCGGCCTCAAGCTCGGGGGGATCCAGACGGATTCGGCGCTCGGCTTTCGCTATGCCTTCAGCCCCACGATGCTGGGCCAGGTGTTCCTGGGCGTGGGCGCGTCCGGTCCAGGTGCCGCCGCCAACGGTCTGGGGGTGGGAGCGATCATGGGGTTCTGACGGCAATTTGCTAACATGCGGACATGGTGCGTCCCGTCGTCCTCGCGATCGCCCTCGCCGGCTTGACCGGCAGCCTCGGCCATTTTGATGTCCGGGCCGAGTACGGGCCCGATGCCCCGCGAGACCTCGCCACCCGTCTCTGGCAGCACCTGGAGGCGGATCCTTCGCCGCTTTACGGGGCCCTGCCCGCCGATCTGAGGGGTCGGGCCTTCTCGATGGATATCCGGGAGATCCCGCGCGGTGTGGACGTCGCCCTTTCGATCGAGGGAACGCCGGACGACGCCGAGGCCGCGGCGCAGGCGATCGCCCAGCCCCTGTCCGACATCGCCCAGGAACAAGGCGGCGATTACGCCGAGAAGACCACCGTAACCGGATCTACGTTCGCCTGGCCCACCTTGCCGCCCCTCCGGTGGCCGCATCTGGCGCTGCCACAGCTGAGTCTTCCGCGGCTGGCCTGGCCTTCGCCCGGGCGCGGCCCTCACCTTGGCACGGTGGTCCGGGCGATCGCGGGGTCTCTCGCGGCTTTCGGAGCGGCTGCCCTTCTGGTCGGTCTCATGCGGCGGGGCGGCTCCAGGCCGTCGAACCGCAAGTCTCCCCCTGCCACCTTCTGGGGGGCGCCGGTGCTCGGACTGTTGCCCGAGAGCCTCGCTCGCGTGGGCAAGCTCTACCACCTCCAGTCCAAGCCCTGTCAGGCGCTCTCACACTTCTTCGGGCAGCAGGCTGAAGGCGCTCGAGAGGTCGTGATCGCCGGCGAGGTCCTCGATGCCTCGGGCACCGTGGCGGTTTGCCTGGGGTTGTTCCTCGCCCGCCAGCAGGACAAGGTCCTCCTCGTGGACATGAGCCAGGATGACCCGGTCATCCCGGGTATTCTGGCGCGATTCGGCCCCGGCCAGGACAAGCAGGAAGGCGCCTCGAGCACGGGTATTCCCGATCTCGACCTCTTCACGGCGCCATCTGCGGGCGCAGAGCTGCCAGAGATCCCGGAGGACCTGGCCTGCCAGTACGCGCGGATCCTGTTCGTGGCTCCGCCCGGCCAGCGGCCTGCCGGTCGGCCCGTCGTCGATGTCCTCGGCGGGGCGGGTCGGGCCGAGGGCTTCAAGCTCGCGTTCAAGCGCAATCGGCTCGGCTGCGTGTTCTTTGGCAACAAGGTCCCCGATCGCCTGGCCGATCGCTACTTCACGCGGTACTACTACGAGCGGCTCCAGGACGGTTCGGAAGATCCCCTGGCCACTCGATCATAGGGGGGATTCTCCCTCACTGCGCTCGGGCCGTGCCTCGAGGGAACCGCCGGTTCCCTCGAACGCCCTCCGGCTGCGGTATCTGCTACGTAGCCTGGCTCGACAGGTTGGGAAGATTCAGCTTCCCGCCGAACCTCGACCGAGGAAACGCCCTCCGCCCAGGAACTTTCGCGCCAGGGAAGGCAGGAAGTCGGACGCGCCGGGGAGCAGCGCATTGACCGTGACGTGGCCGGCGGG
>JAJYIO010000354.1 GCA_021790035.1 bacterium
GGTCCGGAACGATGGGCGACGGGGGCAGCCACGTGGACGACGGGCGGGCCGAGGCCGGAAAGGGGGCTGCAGCCAGGAGGGCTGCCAGCAGGAGGGGACGCGCTCGCATCGGTGCTCCTTCGGGGACGTCAGGGTGTTTCCATCCGGCCACGAGCGTAGGCGCCAGCCGTTGAGTTCCGGTTGAGTTCGCGCCGGCGCAGCAGCTTGCCCGCAGCGGGGGGCAGTTTGCGGGGGGTAAGGCCCCCTGCAAGCCGCTGCCGGCGAAGCCAAAGAGCCTCACCGGCGGCTATCGGTCGCTGGAAAAGGCCGTCAGGATCTCGGAGCGGTCCCATGCCGCCAGCTTGGGGAAGGAGCCCAGAAGGTGCTCGAGGTCCGGGAGCGACAGGCCGAAAATGCGGGCGACCCGGACCTCGAGGAGGATCCGCAGGCGATGTCTCTCGCCTGGCTCGACTGCCGCACGGACTGCATCCGTCAGTGCGTGAACCTCGCCACCGCGATCTGGTGGCGGCATGGGAGCTTGCCCGCAGGCGGGGCGAGTCCGAGAAGACCCCCATGTCCCTCTCGGGTCCCAGCCCGCCGAACCGTACATGAGGGCGGCGGCCGGCTCGAAGAGCTCGGGCCGCGCTCCCGGGGGAACGGGCAGTTGCCGGATGGCAAAAAGATTGACGTTGTTGCCGCACGCTAGCTGGCGCAGGCGCCACTCGAGGATCAGGCTGTTGAGATAGGCCAGGAGCGTGAGCTTCTCGGCCTCACGATGGCGGTCGCCCTTGATGTAATTCAGGCTGTTGCCGAGCCGGTAACCGGGGGGGATCAGCGCGGCCTCGAGGCGCCGGGCCCGATCGCCCCGGGCGACGCTGCGCCAGGCCAGTCGGCTGAATGCGGCGTCCCCGCGATCGGGCCGCTGGCGGTCGTCGACCCGGAACTGCCGGCCCCCGTCTCGCCGGGCCGGGCAGCGACGCCAGCGGGAACATGCGCGGCCACAGGCCGGCCACGCCCCGGAACTCGCCGGGTCCACCGGACAGAGCTCGAAGGCCCCGATGCGCTTGCCTTCCCATAGGGGCGCGCCTTCTGACGAGTCGGTGAAGGCCGGAGCGTCGAGCGTCATGTCGAGGTCCCGGCCGAAGACCGGCTGCCACGGCCCGTCGCCGAACGCGGGCCCGGCGTGGTAGATGCGCTCGAGAATGGCGACGTCCTGGTGACCCCGCAGGGCGGGAAACGCCAGGGAAATCGGGGCGGTGCGGCGGATCAGGGACGCCGGGATCGTGAACGGCACCGCGGCGGATAGCTCGGCGATGCGGCGGATGCCACCGGCGATGGCAACATGCGAGGAGTCAGAGAAAGTGACGGGCGAGGTCTCAGTGAGGGGGACGGACGAGGTGTCCGCGAGGGGCGGGCGGGACCGGAGGGCGAGCACCAGGGCGACGCGCTGGTCGATATCGGGAAAAGCGTCGGTCCGCGCCTCGAGGCCCCAGGTGGCGAGGCTGGCGAACCGCGTCACGAGGGCCTCGCGCAGGGGGCAGGCGCCGAGGTCGGTCCAGAATCCCCCGGGCAGGACCGCCCCGAGCCCACCGCCCGGATGGAGCAGGGCCATGGCCAGCGCGACCACGGCCTGGTACCGGTTGCGATCCCCCGCCCCCGCGCCCCAGCGGGTGGCCAGCCACCGCGAAAGCTCGGCCGCCCGGGATCGCAGGCGCTCTAGCTCCTGACCCTCGGCGAGGGTCTCGCGGGCATGCACCTTGAGCTTGTCCCAGGGGGGATTGGTCAAGATGGCGTCGAAACCGCCAGCCAGGGCAATCTCGGGGAACTCGAGGGGCCAGCAGAAGGCCCGGCTGGCCAGGGAGTCGGGCAGTCCATTCGTGACCTCGGCCTTGAGATCCACCAGCCGGGCGTCGGCCGCTGCAAGGAGCCGGGCGTCGTCCCGGTCGAGGGCGTGCAGACGTCGCTCGGCGGCGTCTTCGAGGAGGAGGCGGTGAGCGGCGAGGAGGTCCGCGAGGGCCGGGCCGGCCAGGGGATCGAGCAGCGCGTCGCCCACCTTGATCCGGCCTCCAATCCGCTCGCCGAGGGCGCGAGCGGATTCGGCTGCCGCGGCGGGATCGATGTCGACGCCGTAAACCCTGGCGCCGCGCCGCCGGGCTGCCAGCAGCAGAGCGCCGCCGCCGCAGGTGGGATCGCAGACTGCGTGCGGGTCGGTCGCGGGCGGACCGAGGGATTGGCCGTCCAGAACGCGCTCGGCCAGGAAGTCCGCGAGGGGTGCCGGCGTGTCGAAACGAGCGAGGGCCCGGCTCTCGAGGCGCCCGCTGCCGGCACCGAGGGGGCCCAATGCGAGCGACCTCAGGCGGGGATGACGGGCTCGAGGCCCGGTTCGGCTCCGAGGCTGGCCAGGGCGATGGCCTGCTCGAGGGTGGCGTTGCAGAGCCTCTCGCGGAAGGTCCGCTCGGCGACGTGGCGCCGGTAGGCCGCGAGGCTCGAGAGGGTGATCGGGCCGTCGGGTGGCGACAGGAGGCACCAGCCGGTGTCGGAACGCACCATGAGCCCGGCTTCCCGGAAGATCGAGACGGCCGCCTGGGCTTCGGCCAGGGGGACCGGGGAGCTGGAGATCGCCGTGAACAGCTCGATCCCCTGCCGACCCACCAGGTGGTCGTAGACCGCATCGAGCGTGGTGTCGTCGAGTGCGGCGCCGTCCAGGCCTCGCCAGGCCAGCACGAGGGACCGGCTGCCCGACAGCAGCGATCGCCAGGTCTCGAGGTCGGCCGGAACGTCGGCGACCACGACGGTGCCGAGAGGCTCCGGGAGCGGTTCGTCGGGAACCAGCCAGATGCCGGAAGCAGGCTCGGAATGCGCGTACACGGCCAGCCCCGGGGTGTCCTCGAAGGACTTCCAGCCCGTCTTGCGCGCATCGATGAGGGTCGGGCCGCCGGTGCCGCCCGCCAGGGGGGCGATCCGGCCGGCGGGGACGGATGACGCAGGCCGGGAGCTGTCCGCCGGGGCTTCGCCGGAGTAAGTACCGGAGTAACTACCGGGTTGAGCGCCCGGATGAGTGCCTGCGGCGGCGGCGTGGTGAGTGCTGGAGTAACTACCGGGTTGAGCGCCCGGGTGAGTGCCTGCGGCGGCGCCGGGGATCCGGCGGGTCAAGGCGGCAACCTGGCGATCGGGAAGGATCTCGAAATCGGGCTCGGCCACGAACTGCAGGCGGCGTTCCCCGCGGAATTCGTTCCAGCGGGGCAGGTAACGGATCTGGATCCGGTCCCCGATGGCCGGGGCTCGATCGCCCTGGCCCCAGCAGATCACCTCGCGCACGTCGCTGCCATCGTCGAGGTGCATGAAGAGGTGCTGGCGATCGGTTCCGCGGCGCTGCACGCTCACGACCCGCGCACCGAGCAGTCCGAAGGCCGGTGCCGGCATGCGCTGGCCGAAGGGTTCCAGCCTCTCCATGGATTCGAGGAGGGCGGGCGTGGCCTCGGCGACGGGGAGTTCGGCGTCGAGCCAGCGATCGTCGCTCGGTCGTCGCCAGCCGATCTCGTCCAGGTGCCGGTTGAGGGCCCCTCGAAGCGCGTCGAGGCCGTCGGTGCTCACCCGGCACCCCGCGGCCTGCGCGTGGCTGCCAAAGGCCAGCAGGTGCTCGGAGCATGCCAGTAGCGACGGGTAGATGTCTAGCCCGGCTGGCGAGCGTCCGGACCCGCGCGAGGTGCCATCGGCATTGGGGG
>JAJYIO010000355.1 GCA_021790035.1 bacterium
GCAAGTGGATATAGGCGCCGCCGCCGCGGGGGAAGTGGACCGGCACGTCGGTGACGATCGGGTACTCGTAAGTCTGCTCCTTGCCGTCCTCGTCGAGGAAGACCCGCAGGAAGACGGGCTTGGCATCGGCACGCTGGTTCGCGGCATCATACCGCTCGACCCGGGCCGGCAGCGCGGTGTGGAGCTCGTTCAGCGAGGCGCCAAAGATCGCCTCCAAGGACTCGGTGATCTCGGGCTCGCGGTTAGAGGGGATGGGCATGATAGTCTCCACTGGCAATCTGGTGGACATCCTTGAGCGAGCGACACAGGCTCCAGGCGCCTTCTACCTCCCGAACGTTGATTCGCCGAATCGTCGTGGTAGGGTGTCACGCGGTTGCCTCGAAATCGGCTTCTCTGGGGGGATTGCGGCCAGCCAGGAAAAGGAGCCTTACGTGAATTTGGTCATCGTGGGCGGTGTGGCAGCGGGCGCAACGGCCGCCGCGCACGCCAGGAGGGTAAACGAGAGCGCCGCCATCACCATCCTGGAGCGGGGGCCCTATATCTCGTACGCCAACTGCGGTCTGCCGTACTTCATATCGGGCGATATCCCAGAACGCTCGGACCTACTGCTCCAGACGCCCGAAAGTTTCAAACGGCGCTTCGACGTCGATGTGTTCGTCGAGACCGAGGTGGTCGAGATCGACCGTGCAGGCCACCGGATCAGAGTCCGGGATCGAGCTGGTGAACGCTGGCTGCCCTACGACAAGCTGATCCTGGCGCAAGGAGCCCAACCGATTATGCCGCCCTTGTCGGGAGTTGATTTGCCATTCGTCTTCAAGCTCTGGACCGTGACGGACATGGATCGCCTCGCGTCATTCATAGACCAGAGCTGCCCGCGGCACGCCGTCATCGTCGGGGGCGGCTATATCGGGATCGAGATGGCCGAGGCCCTGGTCAAGCGAGGCCTCGAAACGACCATTGTCGAGAAGCTGTCCCGGGTTATGGCGATCATGGATCCCGAGTTCAGCTTCCTCATCGCCAGAGAGCTGCGAGCCCAGGGAGTGCGTATCCTGACCGGATCGGGCTTGCGGGCGATTTCTCCCGACCCCAGGGGCGTCGATCTCGAAGACGGCCGTCACCTGGACGCGGATCTCGTGCTCGTGTCGGTCGGCGTGCGTCCCGAACTCGACCTGGCGCGGAACGCTGGCCTGGCCATCGGTGCATCAGGGGGCCTGGCCGTCGACGAGTACCTGGCGACCTCCGATCCTGACATCTTCGCCGCGGGCGACCTCATCGAGGTGACGGAGCTCGTCTCCGGCAAGAGCGTGCGGATTCCGCTGGCAGGACCCGCCAACCGCCAAGGACGCCTCGCAGCCGGCAATGCCCTCGGGCAGCGCCGGCCCTACCATGGAGCGCTCGGCACCAGCGTGGTCAAGATCTTCGAAGCGACCGCCGGGATGACGGGCTTGAGCGCGCGATCGGCCCGGGATGCCGGGTTCGACGTCGGGGTCGCTACGGTCCACGGCGAGGACCATGCGGGGTACTATCCGGGTGCCCAGGAGCTGACGCTGTCGCTGATTTATGATCGGCGCTCAGGTCGGCTGCTCGGCGGACAGGCTTTCGGGCGAGCAGGCGTCGACAAGCGCATCGACGTGCTCGTCACTGCCCTGCACGCTGGCCTGAAGCTCGACGACCTGGCTGAACTCGATCTCGCGTATGCGCCGCCGTATTCCGAGGCGAACGATCCGATCAACGTGGCGGCCTTCGTCGGGCAGAACGACATTGCCGCCTACAGTCCCCTGGTAGACCCGGCCAGCCTGGGCGAGAGGCTCACCCACCGAGACGGCGCGGTGGTTTTGGATGTTCGGACGGACGAAGAGTTCGCCCGTGGCCATCTGCAAGGGGCGATCCACGTGAACCTGGATGAGCTGCGAGGCCACATGGCCGATCTCCCTCGTTCGGCGCCGGTATACGCCTACTGCCGATCAGGTCATCGATCGCATGTGGCGGTTCGGCTCTTGCGGCAAGAGGGCTTCGACGCACGCAACATCTCGGGGGGAGCCGAGAGCTTGCAAGCTGTTGCGGCCCTCCCCTGGGTGGACGAGTAGCGCGCGTCCGGGCACCCGAGGCCCGTCCGTCCGACCCCGCTCGCTCTCCTATCGGTAGGGGCTAACCAGCGCCGACGAGCGACATGCGCCTGCCAGAAGACCGAGGGCCTGAATTCCGGCGGGCTCGACCTCGAGCCAGGGCAGGAGGACGTGGCGTGGAGCGTTCAGCGCGACCCGCTGGATCCAGGGGCGCTCGGTAAGGCCCCGAGCCGCCAGCAGGGCGTCGGTCGTGCCGCTGGCTGCCAGGCTGCGGTTGACGATCCAGGCGTGCGGTTCGATGCCGGCCCGGCGCAGATCCGTCTCGAGGCGTTCGGCCTCGTGGACGGGGGTCGGCTCGGGGAGAGTGACGATGAGGACGCGCGTGAACGCGGGGTCTCGCAGCCGAACCAGCAGTCGCTCCACTTCGTCGGGGGCATTGCCCGTGCGAGCGACTTCGCGGTGGTAGCTTTGCGAGGCGTCCAGGAGCAGGAGAGTGTGCCCCGTGGGCGCGGTGTCCAGGACCACGAACCCGTCGTCTCCCTGGGCGACCAGGCGAGCGAAGGCCAGGAACACCGCGACCTCCTCGGTGCACGGAGAGCGCAGATCCTCCTCGAGGAGGGCGCGCCCCTTGGCGTCGAGGTGCGGGGCCTGTTCGGCCATGACCCGCTCGGAATAGGCGCGGGTCTCGGCCCCGGGATCGATGCGGCTGACGTGCAGGCCGGGAACCTCCTCGCCGAGCGTCCAGCTCACGTGAGCTGCGGGATCGGTCGTGCTGAGGTGGACCTTGTGCCCCCGGCGAGCAAGCTCCAGGGCGACGGCGGCGGCCAGCGTGGTCTTGCCCACGCCCCCCTTGCCCATCGTCATGACGACGCCCTTGCCAGATCGGGCAAGGTCGTCGACCAAACTGTCGAGGGGCTGGTAAGTGGCAAGAGCAGAGATTGGCGTCTCCGGATCGGACAGGTCCAGTCCCGCCCCCAGGCCGAAAGCCCGCAGGGCGGCCGGACCGACGAGGTTGTGCGCTTGCAAGGGCAGGGTGGTGCGCGGTAGCGCCGCCAGTTCGCCGGGCATCCGGTCGACCGCGCCCTGTGCCCCCGCGGCGATGGCGGTAGCCAGGGGATCGCCGCCAGAAGCCTCGAGGGTCCCGTTGACGACCAGATGCAGGTTGCGGATCTCGAGGTGGAAAAGCTCGGCGCGGGTCTTGTCGGCCTCCCGGATCGCCGCCGGCTCGGGGCGGGTGACCAGGACCAGCGTGGTGGCGTCCGGATCGGCCAGGGCTGCGGCCGTCTGCTCGTAAAGGGCCCTTTGCCGCTGCAAGCCGGCCAGGGGGCCAAGGCACGATACGCCGCCGGTGTTGGTCTCAAGGTAGCCGCCCCAGGCGCTCGGAAGGGTCAGGAGCCGGAGGGTGTGCCCCGTCGGGGCGGTATCGAAGAGCAGGTGGTCGAAATCGCCGAAGCTGGCGGGCTCGGCGACCAGCTTGGAAAACTCGTCGAAGGCCGCGATCTCGACCGTGCATGCCCCCGAGAGCTGCTCTTCCATGCTCGCCAGACTTGCCTGCGGCAAGACGCCGCGGTAAGGGCCGACCACCCGCTCGCGCAAGCTTCGGGCGGCCTCTTCGGGATCGAGG
>JAJYIO010000356.1 GCA_021790035.1 bacterium
GCCCTGGTGGCTGTGGGCCTTGTGGCTGTTGCCGGCTGGAGCGGCCGTGGCGGCCTGGCGCTTGCGGGATGCCTGGCGCCATTATCTGGCGTTTGCCCCGCTGGCGCTGTGGCAGAAGATGCGTGTCCAGCCCGACCTCCCCGTGAGGGCTTCGAGGTATATCCTGGCGCTGGCGGCGATGGCCCTGATCGTCGTGGCGCTGGCGGATCCCCGGGGACCGGCGCCGATCGCCGGGCACAAAGAGCGATCCGGACGGATCCTGGTCCTGCTGGACGTGTCGAAGTCGATGGCGGCGCGAGACGCCCTGTCGAGACAGCACCTCGCGATCTCGCGATTCTCGGCGGCCACTGCGCTGGTGCGCCACCTCCTGGACTTCCTCGACCGGTGGCAGGTCGGCCTGGTCGTCTTCGCCCGGGATCCCCTCGTGCTGTGCCCGACCACGAACGACCTCGACGGCTTGGCGACCCTGCTCGAGCGTGCACGGGTGGGAGACGTCGCGATGCGTCAGGGGACCGACATCGAGCAGGCACTGACGGCTAGCGCTGCCCTTTTCGGGAAGCACCCCGGGGCGATCCTGCTCCTCTCCGACGGCGAGCAACTGACCGGCGATGCGCACGGTGCGATCGGGCTGCTGGCCTCGCGGCATATCCCCGTTTACGCCGTGGGATTCGGCATGTCCCGAGGGACGCCGCTCGTGGATCCAGATGGCAATCCCTTGCTGTGGCAGGGGCAGCAGGTGGTTTCGGCTCGTAACGATGCGCTCTTGCGCGATCTGGCGGCGCACACGGGCGGTGCCTACTTCCCCTCCAGTAGAGCCACGACGGCCGACGGCCTCGATGTGGCGGCGCCGCCCACCGCCCTCGCGGTCGCGTCCCGGCTGCGCGCTCCGGACGCGTACGGGCGGCCTTCGGGCCCTTCGCGTCGGGCCGGACCGCTGGCTTGGGCGCTGGGCTTGCTTCTGATCGACGGTGCCATCGCGGTCAGGGTTCGTGTCGCCGGCCTGGTGCGTCGGGTCTGGCGATCTCGCCTGGTGAATCCGGCCGCCGCGGCCCTGGTCGGGCTCATCCCGATCGTCGCTCTGTCGCTCGTCGGCTGGACCTGGCCGAGCTGGGCGCTGACGAGACAGTCCGCCGATGCCTACCGCGACGGCCGCGCCGGTGCCAGCGTGAGGTTGCTCCAGATCGCAGAGCGCGAGGATCCTGGCAATCCGGTCGTTCGTTTCGACCTGGCCAACGCCCTCGTTGCCGCGGGCCAGCTTGTTCGCGCCCGAGCCGAGTACCGCGCCAGCCTCGCGCACTTGCCCAGCCGCGGCATGCTGACGGAAGAGACCTGGTACAACCTGGGCAACGCGACCTACGAACTCGGCCACATGCGGGATGCGGCGGCCTGCTATCGCAAGGCTCTGGCCCTCGATCCGCAGGATGCAGACGCGGCGTACAACCTGTCCCTCTGCCGGCATCCGCGTGAACGCACACCCAGGAGCGTGGCCCATCCGGGATCGACGCGAACTTCCGGCGCGGCGATCGCCGGGGCCGCTCCGGGACCGTCTTTGCCCCCGGGGGCAAACCGTCTCCTGGCGGCTCTGGCGGAAGATGAACAGATGCGCGAGGCGATCGCCGCCCAGCGGGCCGCCCGCAATAATTCCGCGCAGGAATCCGCGCCGACCGCCAGCCAGTGGCTGGCTCAGGTGGGTCGAGCCGCAGGCCTCCCGTCGGCCCGAGACTGGTGAGGGTCGCGGGGTTTCTCCGGACCGGCCGATCCGGCCTTGCCACGAAAGAACCTGATATCATGGACCCGGGTGTCTCGTGGAGCGGTTCTGCCAGGCGACGATGCCGCCTGGGATCCTCCGGGTTCGATTCGGTGACCGCTCGAGGCATGAGTACAGGTCCAGGAGAATCGATGAGAATTTGGGTAGCGGGTTTGGGTGCAGCTGCGATGGTAGCGGGGGCCGGTTCGGCTGTGCTCGCGGCTCCGCCGAGCGTATTCCAGGCGACGGGAGTCTTCCACACGGTGACCGAGAGCGGGGCACAGAACGTCGGCATCACGATCGACTTCAAGTCCGGTCACGTGCGCATCGAGACCCACTCGAAGGAGGCCGGTACCTCCATCATCGTGGTCGACAAGGGCAAGGACGACGTCGCGATGATCGACCCGTCGCAGAAGGTGGTCGTCCACATGAAGCCCTCGATGCTCAAGGCCGCCAACGGCGCCAATGCGGGGGATCTGTCGTCCTACCAGGGCATGCTCGATCCGGCGCACTTCCGGGCGTTCATCATGGAGCACGGAGGGCACAAGGTCGGGCCCGGGCCCGGCATCCTGGGCCATCGCACGACCGTCTACGAGGCCAACCGCAAGGGGGACGAGATGAAGGTGTGGCTCGCGGACGACCTCTCGCTGCCCCTCAAGATCGAGGGTCGGTCGGCGGCCGGGGGTAGCTTCGATGTCGACATCACGAGCTTGAACCTGCACCCGGCCTTCGGCGCGCAGGTCTTCGACGCCACCCCGCCCGGTTACACGGACATCCGCGCACAGGCCAACAAGTAAGCCTTCTCCGGCCGCCCCCGGCACGAGCGGGCGAACGAGTCGGCGCGACTTGCCGCAGGTGCGTGCTCGGCTTGCAGACCGCAAGACGGATGCTGGCCGGATGGACCTACCGGCTCCGGATGGAGCGATGGTAAGGTCCGGGGCATGGGCGTCCGACCTTTCGAGAGGTTCCTGCTTGCTGGGCTGGCCCTGGGCCTCGCGGCCTGCACCGAGCCCAACCCCGGCGTGAACGATGTCCTGCCTCCGCTCGTCGTGGTGACGGGGCACGTGACGTTGCCATCTGGATTCCACGTCAGCGACACCGCCGCTTCGGTCGGTTCGCTCGTGCTGCTGGGACCGCCGGGTGCCGGGAGGGACCGGGCGATCGCCGCGGGTCGGGTCGTCACCCCGGATGGCTTCTTCAGCGTGTCGGTTCCGGCCCCGTCCTTGCCTGCGGCCCTGGCGGAGTACGAGATCCAGGTGGACGGCACGGGTGCCAGTCCGCAGCTCGCGGCGCCGCTGGCGCTGTCCTCCGCGGCCGCGTCCGCCGTCCAGGACGTGGACGGCGCGACGACGATCGTGGCCATGGCGGTCCGGGAGGCCCTCTCCGCCGGCCGGAACCCGACCGGCTGGTCCATCACGACCTTGGCCGCGTTGCCGCAGGTGCAAAATGCGGTTCCGGATCTGATCTCTTCGGGGGGCGCCCTGGACGTGACGGCCGCCTCGCAGGCCACGGGCACCAGCACCCAGCAGGGCCTCGATTCGGCGGTTGCGGCGGTTCTCCAGGCTGCCGGGGGGTAGGGGGGAATCCTCCCTCGCAAGCTCGGGCAGTGACTCGAGGGAACCCGCCGGTTCCCTCGACCTCTCTCCGGCTGCGGGCAAGCTGCTACGTGAGCCTGGCTCGATAGGTGGCGAGCGCGGGAACGTGGGTTCTGCTGCGCAAGGTCGGGCAGTGACTCGAGGGAACCCGCTGGTTCCCTCGAACTCTCTCCGGCTGCGGGCAAGCTGCTACGTGAGCTTGGCTCGATAGGTGGCGAGCGCGGGAACGTGGGTTCTGCTGCGCAAGGTCGGGCAGTGACTCGAGGGAACCCGCCGGTTCCCTCGACCTCTCTCCGGCTGCGGGCA
>JAJYIO010000357.1 GCA_021790035.1 bacterium
TAATAGAGGACCGGGGTGCCGGGCAGGGTCAAGAGCAACGTGTTCAGGAGTTCGATCCGGCGCCGGTCCTGGCCCAACAGGGGAGCCAGGCGTCGCCGGATGCCGAGGTTGATGCGGGCACGGGGATCGGGCGCCCAGTGGTCCCACATCTCCCGGCGCACCGCGTCGGTGACCATCTCGAGGGTGAGCTCGTCGTGGTTGCGCAGGAAGGTCGCCCACTGGCAGCCGGGTGGGATGTCGGGCATCTGCGCCAGGAGTTCGGCGATGGGCTCGGCGCGCTCTCGTTCGAGCGCCAGGTAGAGCCTTGGCATGAGGGGGAAGTTGAACGCCATCTGGCACTCATCGCCGGCCCCGAAGTAGGCGAGGGTCTGCTCGGGCCACTGGTTCGCCTCGGCCAGGAGCATGCGGTCGGCAAAGCGAGAGTCGACATGAGCTCGCAGCTCCCGGAGGAACCGGTGGGTCTCGGGCAGGCTCTCGCAGGTCGTGCCCTCTCGCTTGAAGAGATAGGGCACCGCGTCGAGCCGCAGGCCGTCGACGCCTCGTGACAGCCAGAAATCGGTCACCTTCAGGATCGCCTCGCGAACCGCGGGGTTGTCGTAGTTGAGGTCGGGCTGGCTCGAATAGAAGCGGTGGAAGAAGAACTGCTCGGCGACCGGATCCCAGGTCCAGTTGGAACGCTCGAAGTCGCGAAAGATGACGCGGACGCCAGCCAGGCGATCTGCGGTGTCGCTCCAGAGGTACCAGTCGCGTTCCGGGCTGCCCCTTGGCGCGTTTCGCGCCCTCTGGAACCAGGGATGCTGATCCGAGGTGTGGTTCAGCACGAGCTCGGTGATGACGCGCATGTCCCGGGCGTGGGCCGCCTCGAGGAACCGCTGGAAGTCGTCGAGCGTGCCGCAGTCCGGGTGCACCGCCTGGTAATCGGCGATGTCGTAGCCGTCGTCGCGCAGCGGCGAGGGGTAGAACGGCAGGAGCCACAGGGCCGTCACGCCGAGGCCCTGCAGGTAATCGAGCCTCGACGTCAGACCCACGAGGTCGCCGATGCCGTCCGAGTCGGCATCCGCGAAGGACCGTACGCGGACCTCGTAGATCACCGCGGTCCTGTACCAGTCGTGCACGCCTTCTGGCTACTCCTTCATCCCGGCCATCGGATCCCGGCCATCGAATACCGCTGGATGAGGATGAAGACCAGAGCGATTTCGAGCCGAGTTGATCTGGCGAAAAGGTCAAAGGAGGCCCGGCCTGGTTTTCGGCGATGGCGTCCTGACTGGCGAAGAAGGCCGTCTCGCGCCGCAACCCGATTCTACCGGCAAACGGCTCCGTTCGAACGGGCCCGGATCCAGGGATCCACCCTGGAGGGAGGACCCTGGGATGGCGAGGAAACTGGATCGCGTTTATGCTGGTTGCACTAGTCCGCGCGTTTTACGGTCGCCCGCAGGCCGGGAAACCTCGATGAAGAGGTCAGGGGAGTCAATTCGTCGTGCAACCCAAGACGATTTATGAACCGTTTCGCATCAAAGCTGTAGAGCCCATCAAGCTCGCAACCCGCCAGGAGCGCCAGCGAGTCCTCGAGAAGGCGGGATACAACCTGTTTGCCGTGGAGGCGGACGACGTCCTCATCGACCTCTTGACCGACAGCGGGACCGGGGCGATGTCGGCGGCTCAGTGGGGCGCATTGATGCAGGGCGACGAATCCTATGCGGGTTCGCGCAGCTTCTACCGCCTCGAGGGCGTCGTGCGCGAGCTCACCGGGCTCGAGTATGTCCTGCCCACGCACCAGGGTCGTGCGGCCGAGCGCATTCTCTTTTCGATTCTCGCGGGATCCGGCAAGGTGTTCCTGGCCAATTCCCACTTCGACACCACCCGCGCCAATATCGAGTACTCGGGGGCTACCGCTCGCGACCTGCTTCCACGCGAGGCCCAGGTTCCGTCGACGATCCTTCCGTTCAAGGGCAACGTCGACCTCGCAGCCCTCGAGCGCAGCATCGCGGAGGTCGGCGCCGAGAACGTTCCGCTCATCATCTTGACGGTCACGAACAACACCGCTGGCGGCCAGCCGGTCTCGCTCGAGAACATCCGCGGGGCGCGCAAGATCGCCGATCGCTACGGCATCCCGCTCTTTCTCGACTGCGCCCGGTTCGCTGAAAACGCCTACTTCATCAAGACCCGGGAGCCCGGTCAGCAGGACCGCTCGATCCGGGACATCGCGCGCGAGATGTTCCGGCTTGCCGACGGCTGCTGGATGAGCGCCAAGAAGGACGGCCTCGTCAACATGGGGGGATTCCTCGCGGTCAACGATCCCGATCTGGCCGCCAAGGCCCGCAACCTGCTCATCCTCACGGAGGGATTCCCGACCTACGGCGGGATGGCCGGGCGCGATCTCGAGGCCCTGGCACAGGGGCTCGAGGAAGTGACCGACGAGAACTACCTGCAGTATCGCGTCCGGTCGATCGCCTACCTGGCCGAAGCCCTCCAGCAAGCTGGGGTACCCTTGCTCCTGCCGCCGGGCGGTCATGCCGTCTACCTCGACGCCAAGGCCTTCTTGCCCCACGTGCCGCAGTCGCAGTATCCCGGTCACTCCCTGGCTTGCGCCCTCTACATCGAGGGCGGGATCCGCACCGTGGAGGTCGGGAGCGTGATGTTCGCGCACGTCGGCCCCGACGGCAAGGAAGTCTACGCCCAGAACGAGCTCGTGCGGATGGCCTTCCCGCGTCGTGTCTATACCCAGAGCCACGTGGACTACGTGGTCGAGGTGCTGGCCGATCTTTACGCCCGACGCCACGAGATTCGCGGCGTGCGGATCGTCGAGCAGCCGCCGTTCTTGCGTCACTTCACGGCCCGGTTCGAACCGATCGCTCCAGAAACGGCGGATCTGGCGAGCGTGTAGCGCTTTGGGATTCCCGGGTTTCCCCATTTTGGGTGCAATCTCCGTTCGTGTTTTTCCTCCCTTCCATTCCCCCGTCATCATCGCCGTGGCATGCGGTGCACGGCGTGCTCCTGTCGAAAGGTAGTCAGTAAATGGCAAAACGTTCCTGGGCCGAACCCTTCCGTATCAAGGTGGTCGAGCCCATCACCACGACCACCCGCGCCTATCGCGAGCGCGCCATCCGCGAGGCCGGTTACAACACGTTCCAGCTGCGTAGCGCCGATGTCTACATCGACCTGCTGACGGACTCGGGCACCAGCGCCATGAGCGACAACCAGTGGGCCGGCCTCATGCTGGATGACGAGGCTTACGCCGGCAGCCGCAACTACTACCACCTCGAGGAAGCCGTCCAGACCATCTACGGTTACCGGCACGTGATCCCCACGCACCAGGGCCGGGGAGCCGAGCATATCCTCTCGCAGTGCCTGATCCAGCCCGGGCACTTCGTCCCCGGCAACATGTACTTCACGACCACGCGTTACCACCAAGAGCGTGCGGGCGGCACCTTCGTCGACGTCATCATCGACGAGGCCCACGATCCCGCCTCGCCGCATACGTTCAAGGGCGACGTCGATCTGGCCAAGCTCGGGGCCCTCATCGACAAGGTGGGAGCCGACAAGATTCCCTACATCTCGGTCGAGGCAACGGTCAACATGGCCGGCGGGCAGCCCATCAGCATGGCCAATCTCAAGGCCGTTCGCGAGATGGTCATCGGCT
>JAJYIO010000358.1 GCA_021790035.1 bacterium
TCCGATCTCTGCGGGCAAGCTGCTCCGTAGCCCAGCTCGGCAGGTGGCGTTTCATTCGAGAGTGTCGGCGCCACCGGTGGGGGACTCATTCGGCCATGACCTCGAGGTTGGAAAGCGCGGTTTCGAGCAACGAACCGAGGTTGTCCGTGAGCTGCTCCAGGGCCCGCTCGAGGCGATCCACGCGCCCGGGAAGGCGCTCATGCTGGGCCTGTCGACGCAGATCCTCGCGATGCTCCCGAGCGGGGAAGCCAGAGACCGTCACCCTGCCGGCGATATCCTTGGTGATGCCGCCTCGCGCCGCGACGGTCGTCTCGTCGCCGATGCGGACGTGACCGACCGTGCCGGCCTGACCACCGAAGACGCAGCGATCGCCGATCTCGGTCGATCCCGAGACGCCCACCTGGGCGACGATCATGCAGTTCTCGCCGACGTGGACGTTGTGAGCCAGGTGCACGAGGTTGTCCAGCTTCGTTCCGCGACCGATGACCGTACTACCGAGCACGGCACGGTCGATCGTCGTGTTGGCCCCGATCTCGACATCGTCCTCGATGACGACGTTGCCGACCTGTGGAATCTTGACGATCCCCGCGGCCGTCGGAACGAACCCGAACCCATCGGATCCGATCACCGCGCCCGGCTGTACCACCACGCGATCGCCCAGAACGCAGTCCTCCCGCACTACGACCCCTGCGTGAAGCACGCAGGAGCGTCCCACTCGTGCACCCGGATACAGGACGACGCCCGGGTGCAGGATGGTTCCGGATCCGATCTCCACTCCGGCCCCGACCGACGCCCCCGGCCCGACGCTGGCATCTCCGGAAACTCTCGCCGACGGATCGATCCAGGCCCCGGGGTGAACGCCCGCCCCGGGCGGCGCGGCCTCGAACAGCATGAGGAGCCGGATGAGAGCCTGGCGCGGCTGCTCGTGGACGAGACACGCCTTGCCCGGCAGGGCCTCTCGGGTCAGGACAAAACGCGCCGGACAGGCCTTGACCCGCTCCAGGTACCGAGGCTCGAGGAGAAAAACGAGGTCATCGGGCCCCGCATCCGCGGGATCGGATACACCCGCCACCAGAGCCTCGGGATCCCCCTCGATCCGGGCGCCGATCAGCTTGGACAGATCGGACAGCGTCCGGGGTCCGCCGGGCCACGCACGACTCCCTCGGCGGCGCGCCGCCGGCTCCGGCGGTCCTTCCGTCACGACCATTGCTCGACCGACTCCAGGCCTGTCTCGGTGATCACTTGTTGAGATCCCGGAGGACCTCGGGCGTCAGATCGACGCCGCCGTAGAGGACGACCTGCTTGTCCACCACCACCGGGACGTGGTGGGCAGCCGCCACCCTGGCGATGGCCGACTGGATCCGCTCCTTGAGGCTACCCGATAGCCGGCGATCCATGGCCTCGATGGCCGCCTTCTCGGGCTTGAGCTCGGCCTCGAACGAGCGCGTCATCTTGTCAAGATCGGCCCTGGACTTGCCGGCCTTCTTGGCCTGCTCGAGCTCCTTGTTCTTCTCTGCGAGTTCCGCCTCATACTTCTGCGCACGAGCCTGAAATGCCGCCTGAGAAGACTGCGCCTGCTTGAATTGCGCAAAAACCTTCTGAACGTCGACGTAGCCGAGCGCCGGAGCCGCCAGTGCGGGAAGGGAGAGGGCTCCGGCGCCCAGCATCGCCGACATGGTTAGCATGAGGCAAATTCTTTTCATCTTCATATCAGGTGCCTCCTAAAATCGCGACTCCTCGGCTCAGAACTTCTGTCCGATGGAGAAAGTCGGGTAAATCGTGGGCCATTCCACCGGTTTCCAGTTCTTCCAGAGCCAGCGGTTGATGCCGAGGTCGAGACGCAGCGGACCGAGCGGGGTGTTCACTCGGATCCCCACCCCGTAACCGCTGCGAAGGTGGCTCCAGTCGAATGCATCGACGGCGCCGGGCGGAGCCTCCTGATCCCAGAAGACGCCGGTGTCGCCGAAGAGCACGCCCGAGAGGATGTTCCAGATCGGGAAGCGATATTCGAGCGAGGCGAGACCGAGGGAATCCCCCTCGAAGAGGGCCGCGTAGGCCGCGTTCTGCTGGCGTTCGGCGGGGGTCGCGCCTGCGATCGAGGGCAGAACCTCCGACCAGCCCCGGATGAGATAGGGGCCCGTGGCGTAGTACCGCTCGTAGCTCGGGATCTTGTGCTTCCAGAGCGACAGGGTCGTGGCGAACTGGGACCCGAATGCCAGGACGGTGCCGCCAGGCCAGGCCGGCACGAAGTGGTTGACGGCAAGGTTGGCCCGCGTCAGGTCGAGATTGCCCAGCAGCGGCCCGGTGTACTGCTCGAGGGAGAGCGTGTCGAACCAGCCCGTGTTCGGGTTGAGGACCAGATCGCGCGTGTCGTACGTGAGCGTGCCGCCGACCGAGAAGCCCAGGTCGTAAGCCACGCTGTTGGGCTGGCCGGCCCCTCCCGCCACGTTGCCGGAAACCGTGTCCTGCGGCGAGGCGATGAGGTTGGCGTTGATGACGTTGCCGTTGGCATCGGTCGCCTCGTCGGCCTCGCGCTGCACCCCGATCCACTCGCCCTTGATGGACAGCTGCCCGTTGAACGGGGTCGTGACCGGGTTGCCGAACAGCGGCCGCCCGAGGCTCAGCTGCGCCCCGCGTCGTTCTTCCTGATCGAACGACGACGCGATGTAGTTGGCGCTCGTGGACAGCGGCGAGACCCCCTGGTTGAGGTAGTTGGCGTACCGGCTGTCGTACAGCGACACCCCCAGCGAGGTGTGCTGCGGGTCGATCCAGGGGTTGAAGTAGGAGAGATCGGCCGAGGGGTTGCGACTGATCGTGAGATCGGCCGATACCGACTGACCGCGCCCGAAGAGATTGTCCTTCTTCAGGCTCAAGATGCCGAGCGGTCCGTCTCGGTTGGAATAGCCGGCCGAGAGCTGGAACATGCCGGTTTGCTTCTCGGTGACCTTGACCACGACGACGACCTCCTGGTCGATCGTGCCAGGCTTGTAGTTGAGGCCGATATCGCTGAAGTAGCCGAGGTTGTAGATGCGCCGGAGGTCGGCCTCCATCGTCTTCATATTGAAGAGCATGCCGGGCTTGAGCGTGAGCTCGCGCCGGATCACGTAGTCCTTGGTCTCCTTGTTGCCGACGATATCGATCTTCTGGATCGTGCCCTCGGCGACCTGGATCTGCAGCGTCCCGTCGGGATCTACATGCAGGTCGACGACGCGGGCGAGGTCGTAACCAGCCTTCTGGTAGCGCTTCTCGAGCTTGGTGATGACTTCGTGGACCTTGTTGAGGTTGATGATGTGCCCGATATCCGGCGCGAACTCGGCCTCGATCTTCTTGGCGTTGAACACCGTCACGCCCGAGAGGTTGACCCCCTTGAGGTCGGGATTCTCGACCACGTGGAAGATCAAGGTGACGCCCTCGGGAGACTGCTCGGTCGTGGCCTTGGCGTCGAGGAAGTAGCCCATGCCGTAGATGTGCCGCAGCGAGTCCATGACCTGCTTGCGCGTGACGTCCTCGCCCGCGTGAACCGGCAGGGCCAGCAGGATCTGCTCCTCGGTCACCTTGTGGTTGCCCTCGACCGCGATGTCGGCGACGTGGATCCGCGGCGAGGGCTCCTCGAGCGGAGCCAA
>JAJYIO010000359.1 GCA_021790035.1 bacterium
GTGGTGCTGCATCCGGGCACCGAGGCCGACCCGCTGCAGGGCCTCGACGGCCAACCGGTGCCGGATCTGGGCCCGGACCCCGGCGTACACGAGGGGAAGCTCGACGTTCTCGACGGCCGACGTGCGCGCCAGCAGGTTGAAGCTCTGGAACACGAAGCCGATGTGTCGATTCCGGATGGTGGCGAGGCCGTTCGAGTCGGTCCGGTACACGTCGCGACCGGCCAGCCGGTAGCGGCCGGTCGACGGACGATCGAGACAGCCCAGGAGATTCATGAGAGTCGACTTGCCCGACCCCGACGCGCCCATGATCGCGACGAAGTCTCCGCGCTGGACCTCGAAGTCGACCTGGCGGAGCGCCCACACCGGGACGCCGCCCGTCTGATAGGCCTTGGAGATGCCCCTCATCTCGATGAGGGGAGCACCCGCACTCTCCTGCATCAGAGGAACATTCGCATCTTGCGCCGCTTCGCGGCCTGACCCGCGAGCGTTCCGTTCTGGTCGGTGATGATCGGATCGCCCGCCTTGATGCGCCCGGACACCACCTCGGTATCCACGCCGTCGCTGATGCCGACGTGGATCTTGACGGGCCGCGGCTTGCCGGCGACCAGCTTCCAGACGATGCGGACGCCCGGCGGCAGCTGCGGGCTCAGCGCTCCTTGACCCGAGGCCAGGCCGGCGCTCGCGGCCCCGGCCCCGAACGCCGTATTCGGCTTGCGCCCCGTGGCCTTGCCCTTGGCCGCTGCGAACACGGGGTGGAATCGCAGGGCGGTGTTCGGGATCAACAACGCATCGGACCGCTGGGCGTCGATGAAGGTCACGTCGGCGGTCATCCCGGGCTTGAGCTCGAGCCCGGGATTGGCCACGTCGATGACCGCGTCGTAGGTGACGACGTTCTGGATGGTCTGGGGAGCGTTGCGAATCTGGCGGATCTTGCCCGTGAACGTCTGATCGGGATAGGCATCGACCGTGAACTGCGCCGGCATTTTGACCTTGAGCCGCCCGACGTCCGCCTCTGCAACGCTGGTGTCGACCTGCATCCGGCGCAAGTCCTTGGCGATCTCGAAGAGCGTCGGGGCTTGCAGGGAGGCGGCAACCGTCTGCCCGACGTCGACGTTCCGGCTGATGACCGTGCCGTCGATCGGCGAGGTGATGGTGCAGTACGCAAGGTTGACCTTGACCTGATCGAGGTTGGCTCTGGCCTGCTGCACCGCCGCCTTGGCCGCCAGGATCTCGGCCTGCGCTTCGCGGGCGCTGGCCAGCGCGGTCTGGGCATCGGCCTCGGCACCCAGCTTCTGCGCGGCCAGGGCCTGGGCTCGGTACGCCTGGCGATCCAGGTCCTGGGCGGCGATCGTGTCCTTGGCCAGGTTGGCCTCGGCGACCTGGTAGCTGGCGCGGGCCTGCTCGAGCGAGGCCTCGAAGAGCTGGGGATCGATCGTTGCGAGGATCTCCCCGCGGTGGACCGGGGAGTTGTAGTCGACGAACAGGTGGTCGATTCTCCCGGAAACCTGGCTGCCGACCTGCACCGTCACGAGGGCCGAGAGCGTGCCCGAGGCCGTCACCTTGGACGTGATCGGCCCGCGGAAAGCGGGCGTGGTCGAGAAAACCACCGGATGGGGACGGTGGCTCCGGACGTACCAGGCCCCGGTTCCGATCGCCACGACCAGGACGCCGATCGCCCAGCCCAGGAGCCGGCGGGACCTGGCGGGTTTAGCCGTCGCCAGCCAGTCTTCCGGGAGCTCTTCACCGGGTCGGGAACGGGAGCTCGACAAAACAGGATCGCTCAAGGGGTTTGCTTCCATTTCATCGACCGGGGAGCGCCGGCGGACCGCACCCTCCCTGGCACCGGCGCCTGCGGGGGCGATTCTCGTCAGGGATCCTACCGCGTGGTTGTTTCAGCGGAGTATCAGTAGCCAGAGGGCACGCACGGCCAGGCATGCCCGTTTTCGGCCGACTTCGAAGGCATCTTCCAGACGGCCTCACAAGAAACTCTTCTCTCCGGCTGCGCCGGCGGTGACTTGCAGGGGGCCTTGCCCCCCGCAAACTACCCCCCGCTGCGGGCAAGCTGCTGCGTAGCCCAGCACAGCAGGTGGCGTTTCATTCAACGCTGTCGGCGCAGACGGTGGGGGACTCTCTAGAAAACTCCAAAGCGCCCCGGTTGGCAAGTTCTGAACCCCCGCGCTCGGCTCCCTCTCGGGATGCGGGATCTGCTGTCCGGCTTCAGGCTTCGCCGGGTGATCGGAGATCGGTCGGCCCTCGCAAGGGTCCACTGGCAGATCCGCTCTGACGGGCGATCCGGCCTTCATCCCGGCTTCCAGAGATCGAAACAGAGCTGAAAACGGAACCGTTCAGCCTGGTGACAAGGTCTGGCTCTCGGCATGGGACCACTGCAACGTAAAGACGGGACTGGAGAGGAGAACCCTGATGCTACGACGCCTTGCGCTTTGTCTCACCCTGGCCGTCTCGGGCTTGACGGCGACCCCAGCTCTAGCGTGGTCTCCCGTCAGCATCCACGTCAACATCGGCGGGCCGGTAGCGGCACTGGCACCCCTGGCTGTCGGCGGCATGGTCGTGGCGCCGCGGGTCCTGTTCTACCCGGACGGCAGGATCGCCTTTGGCGCCTATGCGACCATCGGGGCGGTGCCGGTCGCCCCTTACGAGCGCATGCACGAGTTGCTCCTTTACGAGCCCGATGGCGCCGTCCGGACGGTGGTGGTCCGTGATCGCGATCGCCCCGTGTTCGAACGCTTTCTCATCGCGCATCACGAGCCGTTCGCCTGGCGTCGATGGCAGCGCCGGTCGGCCTTCGTCGAGCGCCCCGAGTCTCCTGGCCCTGGCTTCTGGCGCGATCGCGAGGAAGGCCACCAGCGCGATCGTCAGGAAGGCTACCAGCGCGATCGCCAGGAAGGCTACCGGCGCGATGACCATGGTGGCGGTGGCCCGCGCTGGGGGCACGATCAGGGTTTCCGCCGGGACCGGGGTGACTGAAGCGTTGGACAGAGGCCGTGAAGCCTTCGCCACTTATCGAGCCAAGCTACGCAGCAGCTTCCCCCCAGCTGGAGAGCGTTCGAGGGAGACTCCCCCTAAGCCTCTTCGCCGGCATCGAGCCGAGTGCTGGCAAGGCCTGCCAGGCCCTGCTCCAGGTAGCGTCGACGCCACTTCTGCACGGTCCGATGGCTGACGCCGAGTTCCTGGCTGATGGTCTCGACGGATTCGCCAAGCCCGCTCTTGAGGACGATCATGGCCCGAACGGCGGCGCCCCATGTCTGCGCTTCGTAGCTGCAGAGACGCTCCAGGGCCTGACGATCCGTATCGGAGAGGGACACGAAGGCCTCGGTGTTGTTTTCCATGAAATCCTTGAACGTGACAAAGGCAGCGATTCGCCGTAGGGCATCCGGAGATGCGCCGATGGATTGCCCGGCTTTCCGGTACGGCACCCTATAGTTTTATAGGAGCTACGGACCATCGCTCCGGATCATGGTCACAAACGAGGAATTTCTCACCTTATTCACGCAAATAACCTAAAACCAGCTCACGGCGTCACGGATAGCGCATGCGGCGCACTGAGTTTACTTTCACTATCCTCACGTAGTCCTCAGGGATCGGATACCCGTC
>JAJYIO010000360.1 GCA_021790035.1 bacterium
GCGGTACTTCTGGGCGTAATCCAGCCCGTAGCCCACCACGAACTTGTCGGGAATCGTGAATCCCACGTACTTGACCGGGACCTCGGCCAGACGCCGGGCGGGCTTGTCGAGCAGCGTGCAGATCTCGACGCTGGCGGGCCGGCGCTCGAGCAACTGACGCATCAGGTAGGACAGCGTGAGGCCGGTGTCGATGATGTCTTCGACGACGAGGACGTGACGGCCCGTGATGTTCTCGTCGAGGTCCTTGAGGATACGCACGACGCCGCTCGATCGCGTGGCGGTCCCGTAGCTCGAGATGGCCATGAAATCGAGGTCGAGAGGCGCGGGAATGGCTCGAACGAGATCGCCGATGAAGACCGCGACGCCGCGCAGGACGCCCACCAGCAGCGGGTCCAGTCCCATGTAGTCCCGCGATATCTCGGCGCCGAGCTCCGTCACGCGGGCGGCGATCTGCTCCCCCGAGTAGAGGGTCTCCTCGATGTGAGCGAGGAGCGGAGACTCAGGGGTCTGGGCGAAAGTCGGCTGCGTCTTCATGCTGCTATCCGGCGAGGGCGTGGCATCCGGCATCCAGCGAGGCTCGAGACAGACCAAATCGAACCCAGAGCTGCTCGAGGTGCCTGCGCCCGAAGAGCCGGAGCCGGACGTCGGGGTACAGCGCATGGAGCCTCCGGATCTTGCGGTGCTTGCGCGACATCTGCCTGCGCCCCATCGTGGTGAGCTCTACGTAGGTATCCGACAAGGGGAGATAGAAATCCGGAGCGAACGCCTGCTTGAGCGCACCATTCTCGTGGTGGTCGAGCTCGAAAACATGCGGCTCGTACTGCCACGGAATCCCATAGAAGTCGAGGAGTCGGGCAAACTGCTCCTCGGCGGGGTGGGCGAAGGCGGTTGGCGTTCGGGGAGAGGTCATGCAACTCACTAGAAACTCCCCTTCGGGTCAGTGACTTGCAGGGGGCCTTGCCCCCCGCAAACTACCCCCCGCTGCGGGCAAGCTGCTGCGTAGCCCAGCTCTGCAGGTGGCGTTTCATTCAACGCTGTCGGCGAAGCCGGTGGGGACTCCTACGGAACAAAGAGGCCCCGTGCGTCGATCCTACCATGTCGCTTCCGGCGGTCGCGCCCGACGCCTGTGAAGTTTCCTGAACCAGCCCCGCATCGACCCTTTGCCGGGTACAAGCCTCTGGTTCGGCTGCAGGAGCGCTCGGCTCCCGGCGAGCCGTTCCTGGCAGGAGCCCGGGTACCGTTCCCGTCTTCAGGCTGCTTTCCCCCCCCGGAGGTAGGAGTGCCCGAGTTGACCAGAAAAATCGCGCTGCTCGCCGCGAGTTCGGTCGCCAGCGTCGCCCTGGCGGGATGCGCCAGCTACGCCATCCTGTCGAACTTTCCCCAGTTCATCTCTTCGACGCAGTTTCTGTTCGCTCGCTCGCTGACCTTCGAGCCGCCGGCCATGCCACAGCAGGTCGACTCGTTCCTCTTCCCCTTGACACCGTCCAAGGTCGCCTCCATCCAGCGCCGGCAGTTCGGTGCGGGCTGCAGCCAGACGCCATCGGCATGCACCAAGACCTTCTCGGGCAGCCAGATCACTTCGTTCTTCAACGATGCCAGCACCTCGGCCGGGGTTCTTTACGAGTACACCGTCACGGGGACGGACAACAGCACGCAGAGCCGCTGGGTCGATCCCCTGGATATCCAGAACCAGACGGTCAATCTCACCGGCCCGGGGGAAGGCCCCGTGCAGTTCTTCGCGGCCCAGGCGGCCGGGCAGCCGGTGCCGACGGTCTCCGGTTCCAACTTGCAGTTCAACTGGCAGGACATCGCCAGCAAGAGCCCCGATCTCGAGTACGGCTACTACATCATGGTGGGGACGCAGGATGCGTCGTCGAGCACGGGCATTCGCCCCGTCTACTCGGCCTTCCTCGACGAATCCTCCCACTCGGTGGGCGTCAATTTCGGCGCCACGTCGGATCTCGCGGGATTCTCGGGCGAGCTCCTCAACTTCCTGGCCAACAACGCACAGTTCTCGGCGTACGCGCCCGTGGACGCCACCAGCAGCACGCTGGCTCCGGGAACCTACGCGTGGACGGTCATCCCGATCGATATGAACGCAAGCATGTCGGTCGATCCCAGCAACCCGGCCGCGCCGATCATCCCGGCGGAAACGTCGTACGGGATCGGCCAGCTGCCGACATTCAGCGCCGTGGCGGGTACGCAGTTCCTCGTATTCCAGGTCAAGTGATGACTCCGTTCGCCCCCGGCAAGCCCCATCAGCGGGCCGCCAGTGCCCATCAGGAGCGCCCATGAAGAAGCGTCTCGCCGTTTTCGCCTTTGTCGCGCTGGGGATCCAGCTGGCGCCACAGGCGGCCTGGGCCTTTGGCGAGCCCTACGATGCGCCGACGCTTTCGATGGGCGGGACCTATGTCGCGCGCAACGACGACATCAACTCCCCCTTCTTCAATCCGGCCGACCTCCGGCACGTCCGCGGGACGGTGTACATCGGACCGGGCCTGGGCGCCCTGCTGGCCACCGACGCCGGCACGTACCAGGACATCCTCGGGGCGATGGCGACGCAGCCCACGGGCGAGTTTGCGTCGCTGATGACGTACATCAACAACGCCGAGACCTACAACAAGCAGGTGACCGCAGCCCTGAGCAGCGGGACCGCCGTCCAGAATCCCCCGGCGGTGGGCAACATCACGATTCCGGGCTACCTCGACGTCTTTGCCAAGGCAGATACGGGGATCGCGGGCATCAACATCCCGTTCGGCGACGGCTATGCGGCGGGATGGCGGTCCTACCTCAGCGTGGGGGCCACGCCCTTCATCGAGGCGCCCCAGGCGGCTAACATGGTGTCGTCGGTGCTCAAGGGGGATCACGACCTGGCGATGGCCCTGTTGACCCTGCGCTCGGATGCCTCGCAGGGCGACCTCGCGGGCGTCTACAGCGAGGTCACCTCGGTCAAGAGCCTGCTCAACACGACGCTGGGCCCCATGGCGACCCCGCAGGGCCTGTCGTTCACCCTCGGCGCAGAGGCCGACGCCTACCTGGCCAACGCGTTCAGTTTCGAGATGCCCCTGCCGGTCTTCCGCCGGCCTCTGGGAGCCCTGCAGTCCGGGGACAGCACGCTCGGCTTCACCCTCAAGGTGTTCAGCGGCGGCGGGGCGTTCGGCCTCAACTCGGCCATGCAGCAGGCGATCGACAACGCCACCGCCGGTTCCGGGTTCTTGCCGAGCGGGTTCGCCACGGGCGTTCCGGGACGGATCGACCTCACGAGCAACATCAACCTGGAGAAGCCACTCAACGACCTCTATGCGGCCCTCGACGGATTCGCGACCAACCCCGCCAGCGACAGCGCGCAGCTCACCGCCGCCGCGGCCGAGATCCCCCAGGGCTACTCCCTGGATCTGGTGAGCCACACCGCGGGCGCGATGGGCATGGGGCTCGATATCGGAAGCATCTTCCCCTTGCAGGACGGCTTCCGGGTGGGCGCCATCTTGCAGAACTTCCCACAGACCTTCTGGCCGGGCCAGAAGACCGATTACAAGGGCAGCATCACGGCTTCGGCGTCTTCGAGCGCATCGACCTCCAACCCGCTGAGCGGCTACGGATTCAACT
>JAJYIO010000361.1 GCA_021790035.1 bacterium
CGTTGGACGCCCACCCAGGGCCGCCGCCGGCGGCCCGGCGCCCAACGATCGGAGAAACACCAAAATGCCCCGAACCTGCCTGCCTATCGACCTGCCTTCCCGACTGGTGATCGTCACCTACCCCGACCCTGCTGTCGAGCAGCACGGGTTCGGCCCGGACTCTGAGTACCTCGAGTGTTGGCTCGGGATCGTCGGACCAAGCGTGGCGTGGATGTGGAAGAAGCTCTCCCGGCTCGCCACCGAGCACGAACCCGATGCCGTCACCATCGAAACGACCGACCTGTTGCTGTCGATAGGACTCGGCGAAGGGCTGCGTCGCAACAACCCCGGAGCGCGGACGGTCGCCCGGATGATCAGCTTCGGCCTGGCCAAACGAGGCGGGAGGGACGGCAGCGTCCTCGCGGAGGTTGTCCCCGAGATTGTTGAAGTGAGGCGGTGGTCCCCCGCCTGAGACCGTGCCGCTGGCAAGGTGTCGGGCGTCCACCAAGACACTCAACAAGACGGAGGACCCACCGTGAAGAAGAAGGTACCTGTTGTGAACGTCGCCGAAGTGGAAACGGCCAACCTGGCCGGCTTGGGCCTGGAAGCGACGGTGGCGTTGGCCGATCTGGCCGGCGCAGTGAAGGAAGGGCTGCTCGGGTTCTGCGCCGATGTCGGGCTGATGGTGATGGCCCAGATGCTCGACGCCGAGATGACATCCCGGGTCGGTCCCAAGCACGCCAAGATCCCCGGCCGCCAGGCGAACTGGCACGGCAGCACGAAGGGGCCGGTGGTGCTGGGCGGCCGGGAGATGACTGTGTCGCGGCCTCGGGGCCGGACCGTTGAGGGCGCCGAGATCGAGCTGGAGTCGTGGGCGGCGTTCTCCTCCAAGGATCTGCTCGACCGCTTGACGGTGGAGCGGATGCTGGCCGGGGTGGCCACCCGCCGCCATGTGGATGTGGCCGAACCGCTCAGCGAGAGGGTGGAGACCGCGGCCAAGGCGACCGGCCGGTCCTCGGTGAGCCGCCGGTTCAAGCGGGCCACCGAGGCCGCCCTGGCCGAGTTGATGGCCCGGGACCTGTCCGGCCTGGACGTGGCCGTGATCATGATCGACGGGCTCGATGTGGCCGGCTCCTGCGTCGTGGTCGCCTTGGCAATCCTGACCGATGGAACCAAAGTGCCCGTCGGGTTGTGGCTGGGTGACACCGAGAACACGACCGTCGTCACCGGCCTGCTCGCCGATCTGGTCGCCCGCGGCCTGTCCGCCGACGGCGGCCTGCTGGCCGTGCTGGACGGGGCCAAGGCGCTCAGTGCGGGGGTGAAGAAGGTCTTCGGTGACCAGGTCCGGATCCAGAGGTGCACTTTGCACAAGCGCAGGAATGTCAAGGGATATTTGCCCAAAGAGCTCGGGTCGAGAATCGACTGGCGACTGGCCCGGGCGTTCGCCGACACCGATCCGGGCAAGGGCTACGACGCGGCCAAGCGCATCGCCACCGAACTCAAGGCCGATCATCCCGACGCGGCGGCCAGCCTGCTCGAAGGTCTCGAGGAGATGTTCACAGTCCGCCGCCTCGGTGTCAGCGGCCGCCTCGCCGCCACGCTCACGAACACGAACTGCATCGAGTCGATGATCTCGGTGGCCCGAACCACGATGGGCAACGTGAAGAGGTGGAAGGACGGGTCAATGAAGAAACGTTGGGTGGCCGCCGGAATGCTCGAAGCCGAACGGAACTTCCGCCGTGTCCGTGGCTGCAAGGAGATGCCCACCCTGGTCGCCGCTCTTCGCCGCCAGATCGCCACCGACGTGACTGTCGCACCCGCCAACTACGATCAAGCTGCTGCCTGATCAACGCAGTGACCGCCGCCGAACTTCAACACAAGGCGGGACATCCTCCACAGGCCGTGTTTGGCTTTCAGTTTCCAGTACAGGGCCAGGCGGTCGTGGATGACCACGCCCGGGTAGCCGATGAGCACCCCGGCCTGCTCGATGGCTTTGGTTCCCCTCGTCATCGAGGCGTGGATCAGGGTGTAAAGCCCGGTCGAGGCGACGTGCATCCAGCAGTTCTTGGTGCCGACCCGGTCGGTGGTCTCATCCGCGTGCAGGACCGGCAGGCTGCGCAGCAAGGCGACCAGGGCGGCGATGAACCCGGTCAGTCTCCGAGCGGCCTCCGCGTAGATGGAGTCGACAGTGCCGGTGGAGATCTCAACACCGAACAGGTCGACCATCGCTTCGGCCACACGACGGTTCGGGATGTGCTGGCGGGCCAGCAGGTAGGCCACCACGGCCCGCACCCGCGGCCCGTAAGACACCGGGGATCGGACATGGTCGGGGAACGCCCCGGTCGTCTCGGTCCCACATGAGCAACGGCAGGTGACCGCCCGGTGCTCGCTCACCACCGGCCTGATCTCGGGCAGGTCCACCACCTGCCGGGCCGTATAGCCGATCTCGGAGGTGTCATCGAGGCCGGCCCCACACGACCGGCAGCCGCCGGGCCGGTGCTCCACGATCTCATCCGGGCTGGCCGACATCTCCAACGTCTGACCCCTGGCCCCGCGCTGCTTGCCCCGCCGGCGTTTCGCCTGGCCAGCAGAGCGCTCCGCCCGCTGTTCGGCCTGGCGCTGGCGTTCCGCCACAGGATCGCGCGACGAGGGCTTGCCGGAGTTCCCCGAGTTCTCCCCGAGACGCCGCTCGAGCTCATCGACACGAGCCTTGAGCCGCTCGATCTCCGCCGCCTGTGCCTTGACCAGTCCGGCCAGCTCCTCATAAGAGGGCGCACCCGCCGGCTCGTCTGGCATATACAAAGTCCAGCAACTTCACCGACCAATCGCGAGTACCCACCACACACAAACGCGCTGGTCACGCGCGATTTTCAAAAGTTCCTACACGAGGGCCGGCTCAGCGACCTGAACAGTTACGCCCGAACGGCCCCAATACTGCCCCAACCCCGCGTCCTCGGGATAACAGAGTCCTCGTGATTATCGCGCGGTTTCCCCGGCCGGGCCGGCAACACCACCGTCTGGTAATGCGAGGCCAGCTCGGCGTAGGACGGGTTGATCTCCGGGTCGTAGTAGCACGCCTTGGTCACCCCGGCCTTCAAGTTGTCCGGGACCGTGATCTCAGCCACACCCCCATAGGCCTCCCAGGCGTGCACGTGCGCCATCAACCAGCACTCCAGCTGCTGAGACGCAGTGGCCTCGGCGTAGATCATCCCCGAGGCGCCCAGCACCGAGACGAACACCTCGTCGCGGTGCACGTCGCCGCTGGCCCGGTCGACCCACGCCGGGGCCGTGTTGGAGAGCAGCTCGCCCCCGTGGACATGCGTCTCGGACCACGACAGCGTGAGGAGCTGCGCCTCGGCGTTGTTGCCCAGCAGGCAGGCATCGAGATCGACGATCGAGGCCCCGCCGACGGTGACCCCGCCGCGGCCGTTGCCGCGGCAGTTCAATCGGATGAGGCGGACCTGCCGGGCATCGTTGAAGGCGTTGACGCCGTCCAACTGGAATCCCTCGATGATCAGGTCCTGGATCACGACCAGGCGAACCTGGTAGAGCGTGATGCCGACGCGGTGGGCGGCGTAGGTGAGCGGATAATCGACCGGCAG
>JAJYIO010000362.1 GCA_021790035.1 bacterium
GGCCATGCAGCGGATGCTCGAATCCAATGCGAGCCTGCGCACGGTCCTTTACCTGCTCCTGGTGGCATCCGGGCTGTTCGCGGCCGTCACGGAGGCTCCGGAGTTTCTGTGGGCGACCGTCGCC
This sequence comes from bacterium, assembly GCA_021790035.1. Classification (GTDB taxonomy): domain Bacteria; phylum Cyanobacteriota; class Sericytochromatia; order S15B-MN24; family VGJW01; genus JAJXWQ01. The sequence goes on from JAJYIO010000362.1 coordinate 125, forward strand.
GCTTTTAGCGGGATCGCCCTGACCCACGTGGCGCCGGCCGTGATCTCCGCGTCCTTCAAGCGCCAGATCGAGGCGATACGGAAGAAAGAGGAGGCCGATATTGCGGCCAAGGTGGCGTTCGCTCAGCGGATCGCCGAAGGCGACGAGGAGGCGATCGCCAAGATCATCTGCGACACCGTCGTGGTAAAGGACAACCTCATTCTCCTCGACGTCAAGGGCCAGACGATCACCCTGCATTCGCTCATGCCGGACACGATGGCCCTGGTGAATCAAGCCGGGATCACGCTGCAGCCCGCGCCACCCGGCCGAAACCGCGAGCGCTCGCAGAGCCTGCGTTCCGCCGAGGGAGCAGAGATCGGCATTCTCCTGGACGCGCTGGCAGAGCTGGTCTCCGATCTCTTGTCGGTTTCGCCATCCACCACCCACGTGGCGGTGTCGGTCTTCGATCCCTTCGCCACGCCCGAACCGCAGACCTTCTATCTCGGGTGCATCGGCTCTCTCGTGCTCGAGCGTTCGGACCATGACGCGCTCACGAGCGATGCCGATCTGTCGCTGTTGATCCGGACCCTGCCAGGTCTCAAGCTAGCCTACGAAGAAAATGGCAGGTTCCGCGAGCAGGTCCCGGCCATCGGGCAAACCAGCCCGGTCAGCCCGGTCAACTCGGATGCCCCAGGAGAAACGGTCTCGAGCTGATCCTCCTGTCCACCCACCGGATAGGTGCCGCATTTTGACGCAGCGCAAAGACGGCGGCTGCCATCGAAGGAGTGCAGGTCGGTCGCGGTTGTCGGCGGAGTCCTGATGGCGGACCTGCGACGAACCTCCAGATGGGGGCACCGATCCTCGCGGAGCAGGGGTACTATGGTCAACCAGGCGAGCTAACACGGCGCCGAAGGGGGAAGCAGAGTGGCCCCAAAGTGGGCCAGGAAGGAGCTCTGGCTTGGTGAATGTGAATCGGTGGATGGTAACTGCCTTGGGTCTTTCTGCCGCTGGCCTGGCGGCCGCGGTGTCCTGCGCTCCGGCATGGGCCCTGCAGGCGCCGCCAGCGGGATCAGGCCATTGGGAGACGGTGGCGGCGACAACCGATGTCGTCGTTCCGGTCTATGGCTGGAAATACGTTGGTTCCAGGACGAACTCGGTCTTCCTGAGCCAGTGGGCGGGGGCAGCGGCTCCGCTTTCAGGCTCGGGCATGGCTGGCCGCTCGTTCGCGTATACCAGCGGTCGACTGGCGGGTCGAGCTTTCAGTGCGGCACGCAACGTGTCCGTTGCCCGGGATCTCGCCCACTCGCACCAGGCAGCCAGGAGCCGGGCAGGCGGGGGCTCCGCCCGGCCCAACCTCACGGGAACCTTCTACGGCCGCCTGGGTGACGCCATGTACCAGGTCATCCTTTCCGCGGACGCCGTCACGATGACCCCCCTCGATGACGGGCGTGTCGACGCGTCCGAAGCCCGCTCCTTTCCGGTCACTGAAGTCCAGATCGAGAACGACGGTGCTCACGTCCAGATGCACCTGGAGCCCGGAGCGCCCTACCGGGGGGACGTCGCGCTCTTTCAGCAGTTACCGGTTTCAGAGTCGCGATAGGGGCGGGGAAGGAGAACAAGAAGATGCGAACGATCCAGATGCGAACCATTCAAGTGACGCTCGCCGGGACGGTTCTGGCGCTCGGAACGGCAACGGCCAGCTTGGCCCAGTCTTTGCAGGCTCAGCCGAAGCCAGGAACCCGCAAGACCGTTCAGGTCGATCTCGGCCCCCGTATCGTGCAACAAGGCCGGTTCACCTCGAAGTATCACGACTACCGGCTGGACACCTACGAATGGAACCAGGTGGCCACCCGAAGTGTCGTGGAGACCGTCAACAGGAATGTCTGGGTGCCAGATCCCGCGCCCGTGGACGTCATCGCCGTCTACGTGAACCTCGTCGAGCAGCTCTCGGCGGATGGGGGCGCTGGCGGCAGGACCGTGTCGGCCAGCAAGGGGCAGGCGGTGTTCTACTTCGCTGCGGATGAGGCCACCGCCGACATGACGCCGGCGGCTACCCGCTCGGTGGTCGAATACGTTGATATTCACCGTGGGTCCAGACGAGACGGATGGACCCAGCGTGTCAAGAAAAACGTCGTCGAGACGGTCGGCGGGTACCCGTGCGGCGGGCCGACCGGATCGCCGCTGGTCCAGACGATGAACCCGTGCGGCCCGTACCAGCACTCCTACCGCGTTCGCCATACTCGCGAGGTGCGTCGCGGGCGCCACGAGCGCACCCAGACGTATTACACCACCACCACCTACTACTCCACCTCGCTGCAGCCCTACGGGACTCTCGAGCTCAACGGGCCGTTCAGCAATCTGAGCGTGCCCCACTTCGATGCCTATGACGATCTCATCGCGAATTCCGGTGACAATGCGTCCCACCATCACGACTCGGGCAACAGTCTGACGATCGATGCGTCGTCGCTGGGCGGCTACACCATGGGGGCCAGCCTCGGATCCCAGGATGCGGCCAACTACAACGTCGTCGGGTCCCTCAACACGACCGACACGAGCTGGGCCTATCTCGATCCCCTCATTCTCGATATCGGCCACCTGGGTCGCCCCGACCTCCTGGCGGGTGACACCGTGGGCATGGTCACGGGACGGAGGCCGGTCAAGGCCGCCCTGCGGCCCTTCGACCTCGACGCCTCTGGCCGCGCTGACTGGGAATGGCTCGGCAAGAGGTCGGGCTTGCTGGTCTGGGATCCGCACCACACCGGCAAGATCACCTCGGGCAAGCAGCTCATCGGGACCTTCACCTGGGGCAAGTACTGGCGGGACGGCTATCAGGTGCTCTCGTACCTGGACCGGAATCACACCGGCACGCTCACGGGTGCCGAGCTCGACAACCTCGGCGTGTGGATCGACGCCAATTCTGACGGCGTGGCCGAACCGGGCGAGGTGAAATCCCTGGCGGCTCTCGGCATCACGAGTCTCTCCACGCGCCCCCAAGGCACCATCGAGGGCGCGGCGTTCAATCCCCACGGTTTCGTCCAGAACACCTCCAGTGGCCCCAGGCCCTTTGCCACTTGGGACTGGATCTCTTACGGTGCGGCCAAGCCCGATCTAGGAGGCTCGACCTATGTCTGGGTCAGCACGGGCAGCCAGCGACGGTCCGGCGGCTTCTTGAACCTCCGGGAGTCCGGCGGACACCTGCAGGGCTTCACGATGCCGACGGTGGGAGCGATCGCCGCCGGAGCGCCGGGCATCGTCTGGCCCGTCGACGGGAGCTTGACCTCGGCCGGCGGTTATCGCCACGTCACATGGACCACTCCGTCTCCGGTGGGGACCTCCACCCGGACCGAGGTCTCGTTTGCTGACGGCGGCCAGCACCTTTATGGCACCACCACCGTCCAGGCCCCAAACAAGACCTGGAGCTACAACTGGCAGGCCCAGCTCATCAAGGGGGCACCCCTGCGCTGATC
>JAJYIO010000363.1 GCA_021790035.1 bacterium
GTGGACTGAAGCGAGATTTGTGGAATCTTCGCCACCTTTGGAGCCAAGCTACGTAGCAGCTTGCCCTCAGCTGGAGAGAGTTCGAGGGAACCAGCGGGTTCCCTCGAGTTGCTGCCCGAGCGTGGCGAGGGAGAATAGAAGCTTCAGCCCTACAGGTCGGATCGCGTGTACACCACGGCCCGGTTCCAGAGCTCCTGGAAATGGCGCCAGGCTAGCTCCTGGTCGATCGCCGAATCGGCCTTGCGCGGAGCGTAGAGGGCGGCCCGATAGAGGCCCAGGGCCTGCATGGAGGTCAGCTGCAGGCGCACATCCGGATCTCCGTGCCAGCCCTGGAGGAAGAGCCACTGCCCGTCCACGTTGGCGACCGTGACGTGAGCCGGGTGCAGGCGGCTGCCGGGCGGTGGAAGGAGAACGAACTGCACGAGGTCGTCGAGGTGCAGCGAGCGGCGATCGGTCTTGGCGTACAGCTCGGGTCGAGAGTAGAGGGCCTCCAGGCCGGGCACCATCAAGAGACGGACGATCTCGAACAGGCCATCGGCCGAAAGCCCGGTGATAGCGCGGCCCGTGGAATCGACACCGTGGGCGGCCAGCAGGCCCGGCAAGCCGAGCGCTTCCTTGCGCAACAGCGGCACGACGAGGCTGGGTCGTACCCCCTCGCGCAGGCCTTCGCGCAGCTCCACGTCGCCGTTGTGGATGGCCACCGTGTATCCCACCCCGCGGTCATCCTGGATCACGATGAAGAGATCCTCGTCGACGTTGGTGATGGCATCGAGGTTGCGCGCCGCGGCGGCCGCAGCCTGCATCGCTCGGTAAACCTGCGGGTCACGGCCCGTATAGGTCGACGGATCCCCGACGGCAGCCATCGGATCCGGCTTGAGGAACGAGTGGAGGTAGCGGGAGCCCATGCGCCCGTTCAGGTAATCGAACTCGGACGCATGACCCGTCAAAGCCTGACAGCCCGCAGCGGGAAGGGCTGCGATGGCGAGGACCGGCAAGAGACGGGAGAGGCGGTTCATGGCGACTCCTGGATCACGGGGGCGATCGGGCGGCTCATCGCCCCGATCCGGGCGAGAGGAACACGTCCAGCCTACCATGCGGGCGGAGTCGCAGGCGTCAGGGCGGTCGCCGAGTCTGGTCGTTCCGGGATTGCGGCTGGACTCGGTCGGACGGTGTTTGGATCGAATTTTTATCGCATTTTTAATTGAACCTCCACGTCGCAGCGCTAGAATTCTTGAAGGGAGGGTTCGCCGATGACGATCGCCAGGGCCGGTGGCCGTCGGCACGCCGCCGCCTCGCACGCCGCAACCGTCGCGGCGTCTTCCCGGTCTGCCGCGCTGGCACCGGACAGCTTGTCCTGGTCGCGCAAGCCCGAGTCGGTCCCGATGGCGCACTCGGCGCCGGGCAGCCGGCTGGCCCGGCAGGCCCTCATCGCTCGCTTCGCTGACGAGGCCGGGAGCGAACCGGTCGTGTTCCTCAACTACGACGAGACGGTGTCGAAGGGCGAGGCCTCGGCGTCATGGACACCCGTGGGCAATCCGCTTGCGGGCCCGCTGCGTCCCGATTCAGCGGCTTTTCGCATCGCGTCGTCGCACGCCAACGGCAACCCGGGCTCGACCATGGATGTGGGTTTTCGCCTTGCCAACGCGGGTGACTCACCCGTGGTCGTGCAACTGTCCGGTCTCGACGTCGGGCCGCGGGAGGGGGCGCAGCCCAGGGGCTACATCAAGGTCGAGGCTCCGGGAGGGCTCGCGGGGACGGCGCGGATCACCGTTCCGGCCCGGGGCGAGGTCGTCGTGCCGGTCGCTGCGGTCGGTCCACACCCGGCGAACAGCAACCCCCGCGATGCTGCCCGGATGGTGACGTTCGCCCTGGATGCCAAGGTGGTCTCGGGTGACGTGTCCGCGCTGTCGGTCGCTGATGTCGCCCGGTTCCCGGAGGCCCCGCCCGGCACGGTCGTGAAGGACGCGGGCGGCCCGAAGCATCACGAGGGGGTCTTCCCGGTGCAGCTTCAGATCTCGGTGCCACCGGTGCTCGGCCCGGATAACCTGGCCTACCTCAAGATCCGCGGATCAAACGCCCACCACGACGCCCATTACTACACCCTGCACCGGGCCTTCGTGGCGATCCGCGCCGAGGATCCGCCCAAGGAGATCGTGTTCATGGGGCCCGGAGGAATGACCCACCCGCTGGTGGGCGGGCATCCGCTACCGGCTATCGGAGATGTCTACGATGGCAAGGAGGATACGATGGCCGGCAAGACCTACCAGGAGGATCGACGGCGCGTCGAATTCGCCTTGCCATTCAAGCAGGCCGTGAACCAGGGGTACCTCCGGGAGACCGGTCAGAAGAACGGTTCGGCCCACTCGGTCTACGAGATCGATGTGCGATTCGTCGCCGGGGACAACGGGGACCTTGGCGTTTACGGCCGCTGGTAGGCAGCCCCGGCAGCCCCGGTGGCACGCTCGCAGGAGGCAGACCTCGTTTGCTCCTGCGATGGCGATGGTGCTAGACTGGGCCGGGACCACGGTCGGGATGGTGTACGGTGGCAACATCCGGGAATGTAGCTGGGCTGCATCCCGTCTTTCGAGGGTGGATGCTGCAGTATGGCTGCCGACCCAGGGAGAACTGTGAGCGCTCTTTCACCCGACTCTAGCTCGTGGCGCGGGGTGTCACCCTCCTCGACGCGGCACCAGCAGGTGCCCGGCGCATGATCGATCAGCTCACCAACCGGTACCGGGTCCTGTCCACCCTCGGCGAGGGCGGCATGGGCGTGGTGTTCCTGGTCGAGGACACGAGCAGCAGCCGGCGCGTCGCCCTCAAGGTCCTGTCCAAGATCGCCGGAGACGGTCAGGAAGCGCTCTTGCAGTTCAAGCAAGAGTTCCGGACCATGACGCGCCTGCGCCATCCCAATACCGTCGAAGTCCACGACTACGGCCAGCTTTCCGACGGCACGCCGTTCTTCACGATGGAGGTGGTGCCGGGCAAGGGCCTCGATGAGCTCTTGCCGCTGTCTGCCGACGATTTTCGCCCGATCGCCCTCCAGCTCGTGCGCGCCCTGGGCTACATCCACCGGCAGGGCCTGGTTCACTGCGACATCAAGCCCGAGAACATCCGCGTGACCCCCGAGGGGCAGGTCAAGCTGATGGACTTCGGCCTCATGGTCGACGCGGGGACCTCGGGCGGAACCATCCGGGGGACGATCGCCTACATGTCCCCGGAGGTCGCCCGCCGGGGCAAGATCGATGCTCGCGCGGACTTCTACAGCCTCGGGGCGCTGGCCTATCACCTGCTGACGGGCGCCCCGCCGTTTCCTGGCGAAGATCCGGTGTCGGTGCTCCGCGCCCATCTGGATATGGATCCGCCGGCTTTGCGCAACCTGCTGCCCGGTGTGCCAGAGGATCTCGAGGATATCGTCGATCGCCTCCTGGCCAAGGACCCCCGGGCGCGGTTCCAGAGCGCGGGAGAGCTCCTGGCGGCGCTGGGGGAGGCGGCGGGCGAGGATGCCACGGGTGTCCTGCTGGGCAGCCCGATGGTCGGTCGGCAGGGCGAGCTCGATGCCCTGA
>JAJYIO010000364.1 GCA_021790035.1 bacterium
GCGGTTGCGCCACGGATGGCCTTCGAGCGCGTTCGCTACCAGCAGGCCGTTCAGCTCCTGGCCGGCAAGAAGCGCGGATACGACGCAGCCTCGGCCGGACGTCGGACCGCCGGCTGGCGCACGCCGGCGACGAGTGCGAACGCCGAGAACAGTCCCAACCTCGCTCGGCTTCGGTTCGTCGGCCGGGACCTCGAGCGTAACAACCCGTGGGCTGTCAAGGCGCTCTACACGATCACCTCGAACGTCGTTGGCGAGGGCATACGGGCCAAGGCTGTGAACGGTAACGCCGGCCAGCGGAAACGGGCGGAGAAGCTGTGGAAGCAGTGGGCCGAGTCGACGGCGTGTGACTTCGATGGCATCCGGAATTTCTACAGCATCCAGGATGTGGTGATGCGGACGGTGGCCCGGGATGGCGAGTGCCTGGTGCGGTTTCGGCGCAACCCGGACATGCCGAACGTGCCGCTCCAATTGCAGGTCCTCGAGCCGGATTACCTCGACCCATACCGCATCATCAACCCGGACACGGGGAACCGCGTGATCGACGGCATCGAGGTCGACATGCAAGGACGGCGTGTCGCCTACTGGCTCTTCCCGCATCACCCGGGCGACACGCGCACGGTCCTCTGGTTCAACGCCCTGGTGAGCCACCGCGTTCCGCTCGACCAGGTCGTGCACATCTACAAGCAGGATCGCCCGGGCGAGCTCCGCGGGATTTCTTGGTTCGCCCCGGTAGGCATCACGCTCCGGGATCTCTCGGACTTCGAGGGCGCCGAGCTCGTGCGCCAGAAGATCGCGGCGTGCTTCACCGTGTTCGTCAAGGATGTCGACGCTGGCGACGATCCGACGACGGACATGACCCAGGACCCCCTCAACGAGATCCTCGAGAAGGTCGAGCCGGGCATCGTCGAGTACCTGTCGCCCGGTAAAGACGTGACATTTGCGACGCCCCCCGAGACTCACACGTTCGACGCGTTCACACGCGCCCAGCTCCGCAAGATAGCCGCCGGTTTGGGCCTGACCTACGAGTCCCTGACCGGCGACATGAGCCAGACGAACTTCTCGAGCGCCCGGATGGGCTGGGTCGAGATGGGCAGGAACGTCGAGTCCTGGCGTTGGCGGCTCCTGATCCCGATGCTCTGTATCCCGGTCTGGGAGCACTTCATCGAGGCCGCCAGCCTGACGGGCCCCAGCCTCGAGGGCGTCGACTCTTACTGGACGGCGCCGCGCCGCGAGACGATCGATCCGCTCAAGGAGACCGAGGCCTCGATGCGCGCCATGCGTGCCGGCATCAAGTCGTGGTCCGAGACGGCCCGCGAGAACGGCTACGACCCCGAGGAGCTCGCGGCCGAGATGGGCGAGGACATCCAGCGGTTCGACCGCTATGGCCTGATCCTCGACTGCGATCCCCGCAAGACTGCCCTCAACGGTATGCCTCGCGTGCGCGTCACCGCGACCGACAAGACCGCCACGTCCAGCGAGCTGGGCGAGGACAGTGACGCTTAGGAGAAGACGATGTCAGCCACGCCCTTGGTCAACTTGCCGGTCTTGAAAGAGCGCGATCGCGCCTGGGATGCGGATGCCGCTGACAAGCGCGTCCGTGAGTGGGCGTCGAAGGACGGTAGCAGCGACAAGAAGACGATCGATTGGGACAAGTACCGCGAGGCGCATTTCTGGGTCGATCCCAAGAACACGAACAGTTTTGGCGGCTACAAGCTCCCGTTTGCGGACATCGTCGACGGCAAGCTTCAGGCGATCCCGCGCGGGATCTTCGGATGCGCGGCCGCGGTCCAGGGCGGCCGAGGCGGTGTGGACATCCCCGACGCCGACGAGGACGAGGTCAGGGAGCACATCGAACACTACTACGAGGAGATGGCCAAACTCTTCGACGACAAGACGATCGTCGCTCCGTGGAAGAAGCAGGACCGGTCGCTGGCCGTTCGATCGGCCGGCACGATGAAGACGCCGATGCTGCAGGTCCGGGCCGTGATCCAGCCCGAGACGTACAACGCCGACAAGCATACCGTCGACATCGTCTGGACCACCGGGGCGATCGGCGAGCGCGAGAATCCGTGGACTGGCGATCGATTCCTCGAGGAGCTCGAGGTCTCGCCCGAGGCCGTCCGGCTCGACCGTTTGAACAACGGAGCACCGTTCCTGGCTGCCCACAATTCCTTCGACTTGAAGGGTCAGATCGGCGTCGTCGAGCGCGCGTGGCTCAAGGCTGGCAAAGGCCATGCGACCGTGCGGTTCAGCCAGCGTCCGGAGGTCGCGCCCATCGAGAAGGACGTCGCGGACAAGATCCTCCGCAACATCAGCGTGGGCTACCGCGTGTTCAAGTTCGAGAAGACGCAGGGGCCTGACGACAAGATCCCGACCTATCGGGCCGTGGACTGGGAGCCCCTCGAGCTCTCGCTGGTACCAGTTCCCTTCGATGCCGGCGCGCAGGTGCGTTCTGGCAGTTCAGACCGGGCCGTCTTCGAGGCCCAAATCGTGACCCGCGACCGCGATAGCGGCACTCAAGAGGAGACGACCATCATGCCGACCGAGAGGACCGAGGAAGAGATCCGCGCTGACGAGCGCCGTAAAGAGCGCGAAGACGAAGAGCGCAGCAAGCGCACGAAGCGCAAGGGGCGCATGTCCTCGAAGGACGAAGAGGACGAGGAAGGCGACGACGACGGTGATGAGCCGGATGGCGACGAGGAAGACGGAGATGGCGAGGATGACGACTCCGACGAGGATTCGGAGGATACCCGTCGCCGGAAGAGTCGCGCTCGCCGCGCCAAGCGCAAGAGCCGTTCGCTCCTGATCCTCGAGGCCGTCCGAACGGCCGGTCTGCCCCAGACGTTCGCCGAGGACCTCATCGGTCGCGACGTGAGCGTCAGTTATGCCCGCAAGCTCATCCTCGATCGGTGGGCCAGGGAGGACAAGGTGACCACGCAGACGACTCGCGCCGTGAGCATCACCCGAGACGAGCGCCAGTTCCGCGCCCGTGCGATGGAGGATGCGCTACAGCTTCGGGCGAACCCGGCCGTGGCCAAGGACATGAAGCCCGACCAGGTCGAGGCCGCTCGCGAGTACCGCGGGATGCGTCTGCTCGAGATGGCGCGCTCCTACCTCGAAGGGATCAACATCAGCGTGCGCGGTATGACTCCTGGCGAGATCGCCGGCATCGCGCTGGGCCTGACCCGTGCCGAGGGCGCCGGCGCATCGACCTCCGACTTCCCGAACCTGCTGATGAACGTCGCCCACAAGACGCTGCGGCAGGCTTACCAGATCGCCCCGCAGACGTGGCGGCCGATCACCCGCCAGGTGTCGGCGGCGGATTTCAAGCCCATGTACCGCATCCAGCTCGGTGGCGTGCCCATCCTGCAGGAGGTTCCGGAAGGCGGCGAAGTCACCCGCGGGCAGGTGTATGACCACCAGGAGAACTACTCGGTCAAGGAGTACGGCAAGATCATCACGATCACCCGCAAGGCGATTATCAACGATGACCTCGACGGCTTCTCCCGGTTGCCGATGCTTCTCGGGCGCCAGGCCGCCAATCTCGAGTCGAACCTGG
>JAJYIO010000365.1 GCA_021790035.1 bacterium
ACGGCCTGCTGGACGTGGTCGCCGGCGCTCCCGGCATCCTGGCCTGCGCCGACGGCCCGGCGCCCGATGCCCGCTTCGACGACTCGGATGGCCTGGCCTTCGACAGCCACGGCAATCTCTTCGTGGCGGAGTTCGTCAACAACCGGATCCGCAAGATCGTGTTCTGACCTGGCCGGCGGCTTCCTGGACCGGCTCTGCCAGATAGAGGCTCAGGCGGGCCGGTCTGCCGGTCCAAGCGTCGGCTCCTGGGCGGCAACCGGTGCGGCTGGCTGCTCGCGAGCATCAAGGGGCGACAGCAAGTCCTTCAGCAGGAGGCCGAAGATCACAAGGTTGGCCAGGCCAAGTATGCGGCCGATCCCGAGGGCGGCCATCAGGGCGCCGAAGTGCAGATCCTGCGCGCAGTACATGTCGAAACAGCTGATCGCCGACAGCACCCAGTACCAGCGACGCAGCCATGGCCGGTAAGGGACGGCCAGGGCCAGCAGGGCGATGCCCGAGATGAAGTAGCGCTCGTGCATGCGGGTGGCCAGGAGGAAGAAGGCCCCGGCGCTCACGGCCCATCCGAGGAACACCGTGCCATCGTCTCGCCGCCGGTACAGCGCCCAGGCCACCACCGCTTGCGCCGCGGCCAGGAACGCCAGGCCCCAGGCTTCGAGCGGGATGCCCAGGACCCGCATGGAATCCGGAGCGCCCGGGGCCAGGAGCTCCCAGAGGTTGAACGCCTTCATCGAGGCGAACAGATAATCGTCGGCGGTGCCCCGCATCAAAGCGACCAGGGCCACGAAGGGATGCCACGGCGGTCCGCCCGGCCAGAAGGGCGCGATGACGAGCCACGCCACCAGCGCGCTGGCGGCGATCGCCACCCACCACCAGGCCCCGTGCTTGCGGTGCCATTGCGAGGCCAGGCCCGCAGGCAGGACGAAGATTCCCTGCGGCTTGATCAGCACCCCCAAGGTACCCGCCACCATCGCCAGCACGAGTCGACCCTCGATCGAGGCCCAGAGCACCAGGAGCGAGAAGGTCACGATGACGGTGTCGAGCTGGCCCCACCATGCCGAGTCGTAGAAGAAAAGGGGGTTGAAAAGATAGAGCACGGCGGCTCCGCGTGCCTTTTGCTCCCCGAGGCGCGGCGCGAGGATCCGCCAGACCAGCCAGCCGTTGAGGACGTCCGCGAAGGAAGCCGGCAGCTTCATCCAGGCGTTCAGCGGGGAAACCGCCATGACCTGGTCCAGGCCCCACCTCACGATGCCCGGGTCGACCAGGTGATACAGCCAGGCCCAGAATCCCACCACGTACAGGTACGCCGGCGGGTAGTCGCAGTGGACCAGCTGCGAGCTGGCATAGAAGCGCCCCGCCCCGTACCGCACCATCTGGATTCCCCAGGCCTTGAAGCACCCCTGGTCCCACAGGTGCCCGCCCGGGATCGCGGCGATCGCCAGCCGCAGCACGAGGGCCAGGACCAGGAGCCGGGCGAGGGAGCGTCTCATGGTGGTGTTCTAGGCGGCCCCGGGCTTCTTTCTTGCCACCAGAACCGATCCCGCGCAGTGCTCGACCACGCGTGCGGACACGCTGCCCAGCACGAACCGCCCCAGTCCCGATCGCCCGTGCGATCCTACCACCACCAGATCCGGCCGCTGTGCATCCGCCGTCTTCACGATGAGGTCCGAGGGGTCGCCCGAAAGCGCCGAAGTTTTAACCGTGAATCCTTGCCCGGACAGGATCCTGGCTCCACGCGACAGAAATTCCTCGTGGGTCGCCGCGATGGCCTCGGCCAGCCGCTCCTCCTGCACCTGATGGCCGCCGGGAAACAGCGGCGTCGGGATCCACGGGACCGGGGGCTGCACGGTCACGAGCAGGACCTCGCATCGCCGCGCCGGCAGCAAGGTGCCAAGAAGCTCCAGGGCATCCTCGGCAGAAGGCGAGCCATCGGTGGCGGCCAGGATCCGGACGCGGTCCGAAGCGGCCCCGGGCGCCGGAGGCCGCACGACGATGACCGACCGGTCCGCACTCTCGACGATCCGGGAGGACACGCTACCGAGGAGGAAGCGAGTGAAACCGGTGTAACCGTGCGCTCCGACCTCGATGAGGTCCACGTCGTGGGAGCGCGCCGCCTGGAGGATGCCTTCGGAGGGAAATCCGCTGCCGGTCAGCTCCTCGACCGAAAATCCCTCGGCCTCCAGGATCTTGCGACCGTCGGCCACGTGCTTCCGGCTGGTCGCCGCGAACTCGTCGAGCTGGAGCTGGTCCGGATACAGGTAGTCGTAGTTCTGGAAGAGGAACGACGTGTCGGCTACCGACAAGAGGCAGACCTCTGCGGCAACCGGATCCAGGATCCGCTCCAGATGCCGCAAGGCAGCGACGGAAGGCTCCGACCCATCGGTCGTGGCCAGCAGCTTCATACGTGCGCCTCCTACCTCGGACTGAGCCCGGACGACTGCCCGGATGCTACCCAAGATCCTACGACTTCTCGGCCGATGCCGACCACGTGCATACCGCTCAGGCGCTCTGGACACGCGAGTTGCCAGCCAGTTGCGCCACTCTCGGGCCCGGCGCCACCCGAACCTTTTCCCGTCTCGCGGGAGTCCACGTTGCAGCTTGATATCCTGTGCGGTCTGGCGGAAGCTGGAGGCGAACGCTAACTCCCTGGCCCGAGACGCCAAGGGATTCCGGATCTGATGCACGAGCTTTCGATCGCACAAGAGATGATGCGCCTGGTGTTCGAGAACGCCGGCGAGGCCAAGGTCGTGCGGATCGGGATCGACATCGGCGATCTCACCGGATTCGAGCCGGACGCGCTGACATTTTGCCTCGAGGCGCTGCTCGACAAGACGCCCGCCGCAGGGGCGACCCTCGACGTCGCACGGATTCCCGGGAGCGGCTTCTGCAACACCTGCGCTCGCGTGGTCGCGCTGGCCAGGCGCTACGACGCCTGCCCCGAGTGCGGCGGGCTCGACGTCGATCTGCGCGGGGGCCGCGAGCTGCGGTTGCGAGAACTGGAGGTTGAGTGAGATGTGCACGACATGCGGCTGCGGGATCCCTTCGGGCGAAGACTGGCCAGGGCATGGCCACGATCTCGATCATCAACACGGGCAAGAGCACGGGCACGACCATGACCACGGACATGCGCACGACCACGGGACGGACCCCGAGAATGCCGAGGCTCGACGCCGCCTGATCCAGGTCGAGCAAGACGTCCTGGGCCGCAACAACGGTATCGCGGCACTCAACCGGCAAGACTTCGCGCACCGGAACGTCGTGGCCCTCAACTTCGTGTCGAGCCCCGGTTCCGGCAAGACCACCCTGCTTTGCCGCACGATCGAGGCCCTCGAGGCCGACGCCCCGATCGCGGTCATCGAGGGCGATCAGCGAACCTCGAACGACGCCGAGCGCATTCGTTCGACCGGTGCTTCGGCCTTCCAGGTCAACACGGGCAAGGCCTGCCACCTCGACGCCGCCATGGTCCGGCACGCGATCGACCACCTCGCCCCGGCGCAACGGTCGTTTTTGTTCATCGAGAACGTCGGCAACCTGGTCTGCCCCGCCGAGTTCGACCTCGG
>JAJYIO010000366.1 GCA_021790035.1 bacterium
GCTCCGGCTGCGAGCTGACGCCTTCGGCCTGCCCTTGCAGGCGGAGGTCTATCTGGGGGCTCGACACGGGCGCGCCGGCATGACATTCGAATCGGCGAACGCCGGCTGGCTGCCGATTTCCGGGAGGTTTCTCAGGGACGAGATCCTGGCCTCGTCCCAGCCTGCAGTCATCACCTCCGGAATGGTCCGTCCGGCCGGGAATTCCGGCCTGTCCTTCGAGCCCGACTATCTGTTCGGCCACATCGTCGCGAGCTATCCGGGGGAACTTCAGCGCCACGGGCTGCCCTTGCACCTCCGGGTCCACCTTCGCCAGGTCGAGCTCACCGAGCGCTCGGTGCTGGTGGAAGGAGGGGACTGAACGACGCCTCTGTGCTAGGATCGACGCTTCAACACTCGGCTAGGAGGTTCCACTCGATGCAGACGACAGCGGCGATCGACGCGGATTACGAAGCAGGGATCAAGCTCTACGACGAGGGCGCGCCGCTTCCCGAGGTGCTGGCCCACTTCGAGCGAATTCATCTGCAAGCCCCGACCGACGTGCGCATCGCGGTCAGCCTCTCCTGGCTGCACATCCTGCTGGGGAACAAGGCCAAGGCTTTGGCCTACTGCCGGCAGGCGCGCAGCACCGCGCAGGGGCGTTTCAACCAGGTGCTCGCCTACCTCGAATTTCACGAGAAAGGCGTTCGCGAGCGGTTCGAGGAGGCCGTGGATGAAGCCGGCCACGAAGGCATCCACGACGCGGTCGCCAACCTCCAGGATGCCATCAAGCGCAAGGGCGGAACGTTCCCGGCCGCAGAGAAGATGCTCGGCTGGCTGCGGGACGTTCATCCCGAACACGACTGAAATAGTTTGAAGTCTCTTTTAATGGCTTGTTAAGCCGGGCATGCCGGAGGCCCTTCGGGCATATATTCCCCATGCGGGAGTCAAGAACCGGCCAAGGACCTCCGGCCCCGCCAGTTCTCCCGTGCCGCAGGAGGTTGCTCCATGGTCAAGCCGATCGGGCAGAGCCAAGGCTCCAAGCCCCTCTCCGGTCCTGCGTTGCCGCGGGAGTCGAGCGCCCCTGCGTCCGCACCGACCGTTGACAGCATCCTCCTGAAGGCGGTGGGCGCCTCCAGGTCGGCGGCAGGCGATCCGGCAGCAGCCCAGGTCAGGGTGGTCTCGGCGGCCAAGGACTTCATCGATTCGGCAGCCGGCAGCGGGGATCCCGCCGTCGCGGCCCAGGCCCGGCAGATGCTCGGTCTGATTCCAACGACCGACCCGAACTACGCGGCTTACCAGGCCAAGGTGGCAGCGCTGGGCCACCGGGACGGGGCCGCCCCCGCCGGGGCCGAGCCTGGCTCGCTCCTGGCCTCGACCAGTTCCACCTCCGCCTCGACCACCAGCTCGACGGCAGGGGGCTCGAGTTCGGATCCTCAAGCCTCCTTCAACACCGCCCAGCAGGAGCTTTCTGCCGCCCACACTGCCTACCAGAGTGCCATCAGCAATGGTTCGAACCTCTCGGCCATAGCGCAGGGGATCGAGGCGGCCCAGCAGCAGGCCATGAACGCCTACCAGGCCGCGGCGCAAGCTGCCGCGCAGCTGGGCCCGGCGGGCCAGGCCCAGCTCTCGACGATGTATGGCCAGCTCAAGCAGATGGGGTTCCCGGCCAGCGAACTGCCGCCCGACCCCGGCGCAGGTTCTGGCTCGACCGCACCTTCGACAGCCAGCGTGATGACCGCTGGCGGATCGACGACTTCCGTCGCGGGTGGGGGGCCGACCAGCAGCTCGACCGGATCCACCCCCTTGCCGCTGGGTCCCCTTCCGACCAGCAGCTCGACCGCCGCCCCGACCAACAGCTCCTCGGTCTCGGCCGCCAGCGCGTCGAGCGCGGTCGCGCCACCGTCGCCCGCACAGCTAGCGGAGCAGTTCCGCACCGCCGAGGCGGCGCTGGGTCAGGCAATCACGGCTTATTCGTCCGCCAGCGTCAACGGGGATCAGGCCCGCATGGCTACCTTGCAAGAGCAGGCGCTCGAGGCTTACCAGGCCGCGTGCAACGCCCTCGGGCAGATGGATCCGGCCACGGCCGCGCCATACAACGACAAGCTCGAGAACGACGAAGAGGCCATGATGTTTTACAAGGTGGCCGAGCCGGGGGACATGGCACCGTTCCGGCGCGCCGCCAACCTCGATCAGAGCCCCGCGACCGCGGTGGCCCAGCTGCCGCCGCTGACGTCGTCTTCCTCGGCGAGCGCGACCGGCTCCACGACCGCCCCTGCGACCGGGTCCGCGACCGCCGCCGGCGGGCCATCGGCGGGTGTTTCCGCGAGCTCGCCGGCTTCCACATCCACGAGCCCCACCGATGGTAGCGCACCGAGCTCCGCGACCACGCGGGCTGCTGCGACCAGGCTCCGGGCACCGATGCCTGCTGACGGCGCGGCTCCGGGTTCTGCCAGCACCGCGTCGACGACTGGTTCTTCTGCGCCAGCAGCCGATCAGGCTGCTCTGGTGGTCCAGTTCGACAGACAGGAGCAAGCCTTGAGCCAGGCCCTGATGAACTTCATCGGCGCCTCACAGAATCAAGATCCGCAACAGCAGGCGGCCGATCGCCAGCAGGTCCTGGCCGCCTATACCGCGGCCGCCGATACGCTGGGTCAGATGGATCCCAACTTCCGCGGGGCCTACGACAACCGGCTGTCGACCGACGAGGAGTCCTTGCTCTTCTACAATGCCGCCACCCCCAACGACCTCGACCCGATCCGCAAGGCGGCCAAGCTCGATCCCAGCCCGGTCACCGCCTGGTCGGACGCCAACCAGAATCCCCCGGACAAGGCCACGCAGACCGCTCAGCAGCAGCTCTCGCAGATGATTCCCAAGATGAACTCGGGTGCCGTCGCCAAGCTCACATCCCGGCAGTTCCTCGAAGCGACGGACCAGGAGCGCGGGGCGATGGTCAAGACGCTGCTCAACCACTGGTGGATCAACAGCGGTGAGGCCAACGCAGCCAGCTCGATCCTGTCGATCGCCGGGGTCGGCCAGAATGGCCAGGCCACCTTGCAGGCCCTCGACGCGGCGATGGGCGGGACACCCAAGGGCATCGAGCTCCTGAAGAAGCTCAAGGGCAATGGTCGTGCCTCGGCGCTGAGCGATCTGTTCCAGTATCCGGGTTCCTATTCGTCGGATTACCTGGCCCAGGTCGCATCGCAGCTGAGCAAGAGCGACGTGGAGACTCTCCTCAACGCCAAGGGCTTCGATGTGTCGAGCGCCTGGTTCCAGTCGCTGCCTCCGGCGGTCAAGCAGGTATTCGCCAAGACCTTGAGTGGCAATGGCGGCGGCCTCTTTGGCTGGTTCAAGGGCCTGTTTGGCAACTCGTCCAACACCCAGGCGATGATACAGGCCTTGCAGGCTGGAACCTCGCCGACGTCCTCTGCTTCCACCGGATCGAGCAGCTAGCGGTCTCAGTAGACCTGAACCTTTGCTCCTCCCTCACTGCGCTCGGGCAGGGACTCGAGGGAACCCGCCGGTTCCCTCGAACTCTCTCCGGCTGAGGGCAAGCTGCTGCGTAGCTTCGCTCTTAC
>JAJYIO010000367.1 GCA_021790035.1 bacterium
ATCTTGGCGTCTCCCCAGGAGCTCTCCTTGCTGCGGGAAGAGGGCGCGGCCCTTGCCAAGCGGCTGGATCTGTCCAAGAAAGGCCGCTCGGTCTCGATCCTGTCCCTCGAGAAGGTCGAGGCCGATGCCCTGGCGGCGGAAAGGGAGCTTTACGAGGTCACGGTCACCACGGAGCTGGTCAGCCTCTGCATCGTAAGTTTCGACGAGGTCGAGTACGAGCTGGAGATCGTTCCGGCTCCCGATTCCCGGACGCTTTCGGCTCGGCCGGTCCGGCTCTCGGCGAGCTACGTTCCCGTGACCGGTCAGGTCATGCTGCCGGCGTGCGAGGCCTGCGGCCACGGGGCTGTCGACGCACGGATCACCGACGATGGCCGGTTTGCCTGCTCGGCCTGCACCGAGTCCTGCTCGACGTGCCAGCGCATCACGCTGGCGGGCGAAGGGCACAAGGGGGCCTGCCAGACGTGCGGCGCACAGGTTTGCGAGGCATGCTCCGGTGCGTGCGGCAGGTGCGGGCACACGGGCTGCCGATCGCACGTCCAGGCCTGTGCGCGGTGCCAGGAACCGATCTGCCGGACCTGCAGCGCGGCGTGCCGCGTGTGCGGGATCCCCCTGTGCCCGAGCTGCGCCCGCCAGATGCACGGGCACACCTACTGCGCCGAGCATGTTTTGACCTGCCATCGCTGCGGCTCCGAGCTGTCGGCCGACCTCGCCCAGCTCTGCCACCTGACCGACACGCCGTACTGCGTGGCCTGTGCGGTCGCGTGCGTCGAGTGTGGACAGATCACGCGCCGAGACCTCCTTTCGCCCGCCGGTCGCGGGCTCGTCTGCCCGGACCACCTGGTCGCCTGCGGTACGTGCGACGTCCCGGTTCTCCCCCGCGAGGCCGAGCAGTGCGCCTCTTGCGGCCGGTACCAGTGCCCAAACGAGGCTCCGCCGTGTCCGGAGTGCGGCTTGCCGACGTGTCGATCCTGTACGGTCGAGGGCGAGAATCGTTGCGGCGTGTGCTCGCAGCTCGAGGAGGTCTCGCCGGACGACGAGCGTCTCGAACCCGCTCGAAGCGCGATCAAGGATTCGCATGCGCGGCGCTGGCTTCTGGCTCGTGCCAGCGGCGGCCACATCGTGGTCGAGTGGCACGGGCGGTATGGCGCCTGGGGCCGCACCTCGCTTTCACCTGGCGGCGAGATCCTGGCCTCGTGCCGTTATGGCCCCGTCGCGGCGCTGCTGCAGGAGGTCGCCGGCATCGTCGAGGGGCGACGACCCGAAGAAGGCTGAGGGCTCTGCTCTAGCCTACACCGGTCAGCGCCCGGCTGCCGCCAGATCCAGCGTGGCCCCGAGGCCCGAGAAGATCGCCGCCGCCTCGTCGGTGACCTCGCTCGCACGGCGAGATCTGTCGCCGTCCCGGAAGATGCGTGCAGCACGGAGCAAGGCGCGACCTAGCTCCAGCGGATCGCCGACGCCGCGGAGCTCCGCGAGGGCGACCTCGACCTCCTGCACCGCGCCGGCCGGATCGCCCTCGAGCCCTCGGAGCTCCGCCAGCAGCGTGCCGATGATGGCGACTTCCTGCTGGTTGTCGGCTTCCCTTGCGATCGCCAGCCCTTGCTCCAGGTTGCGACGGGCCTGGGCCAGGTGACCCGCCAGGATCTCCGCATGGCCCAGTGAACGCAGGACCTCGGAGGCGTAGACGCGCGCTCCGACCTGTTCGAGCAGGGCGAAGGAGCGTGAGAGCTGGGTGACGGCTTGTTCGGGCCGCCCCGTGGCGATGGCCGCCTGGCCGAGGAGGGAAGCTATGGAGGCCTGGCCCAGCGGGTTGCCCAGGCGCGCGTAGATATCGCCGCCGACCCGGAAAGCCTGCTCGGCCCGCTCGACCTGGCCCATCGAGAGCAGGAGGGCCCCGAGGTTGGTCTGGAGCGTGGCGACCATGGCGATGTCCCCGATGCGCGAGTACATCTTGAGGGCCTTGTCGTAGGCTTCGGCGGCGACCGTCCACTGGCCCTGGCCGGCATAGGCCAGAGCCAGGTTGTTGAGAGCGCCCGCGAGACCGGGCGCGTCCTTGACCTTCTCGCGGAGGGACACGGTCCGCTGGTAGTGCTCGATCGCCTCGACGAAGTTCCGGCGCAGGAAGGCTCCCGTGCCGAGGATGTTGTAAGCGCCTGCCATCTCCTCGATTCGCTCGGTACCCTCGAGGAGTTTCAGAGCCTCGCGGCAAGAGGCCGAGGCAGCTTCGAACTCGCCGAGGCGCTGCTCGATCTCGGCGCGGGTCGTCAGCAGCACGGCGCGCTCTCCCCGCTCCTCTTCGCACAACGCCGCCCCCTCGAGTTCGCCGAGGCGAGCCGTACAGCGCGCCAGGGCCAGCCGATCGTCGCCCTTGCGAATGAGGGTCTTCAAGATCAGGCGGTGGCACTCGGCCTGCACCGACGCCGCCGGCCCCAGGACCAGCGCGGCTTCCAGGTGTTCGAGCGCCGCGGTCAGATCGCCGGTCATGATCTCGACCGACGCGAGTCCGGCCAGCAGGGTGGCGTGGTCGACGTCGGCGACATCCTTGGCCCGGTGGAACCATTCGAGCGCCTGGCGATAGGCGGTCAGGGCCTCGGTCACGGCATAGGAGGCGCGCAGGCGATCCGCCGAGGCGAAAAGGTAGCGGCAGGCCTTGTCGGCCACCTCGCCCCGGACGAAGTGGAAGGCCAGGGTGCGAGCGAGCGATCCGGGATCCTCGGAGCTGCTCTTCTCGAGCACCGAGCCGACAAGCTGGTGCAGCTCCCGGCGAGTCGCCATCAGGAGATTCTGGTAGGCGACCTCCTGGATGATCGCCTGGGAGAAGCCCATCTCGCCCGTGGATCGCGTGTACAGGAAGCCGGCCCGCGAGAGCTGCTCCAGACGGGGAACCGGATCTGCCTCGAGCACGGCCTCGAGCACCGTCGGCTCGAAGGTGCGTCCGAATACGGCCGCCACCTGCAAGAGCTGGCGCTGCTCCGGATCGAGGCGGTCGAGGCGGGCGGCGATGGCCCCCTGGACGTTGGTCGGCAACCGGAACTCGCCCGCGGCACGCTCCAGGGCCCAGGATGCTCCCTGGCGTACCAGGATGCCGCTGTCCTGGAGGGAGCGCACCAGCTCGGTCAGGTAGAAGGGATTGCCCTCGGCGCGCCAGAGAACCTGATCGAGGAGGGCCTGCACCGCCGGAGCCAGACCGCCCTTCATCGCCCCCAGGAGAGCCGACGCGAGGGCCATGGATGCGTCGGCGGAGAGGGGGCGGAGAGCGATGCGCGATCGATCGATACGGTCGCTTAGCGGCAGCTGCAGGAAAGGAGCGTCGGGGCGCGTCTGGCAGACCACCAGGATTCGCACCGGAGATTCGCCGAGAAAGTCCGCGAGGTGCGCGATCCACTCGAGGGAGGCCTCGTCTGCCCAGTGGAGATCCTCGAGCGAGAGCACCAGCGGCCCCCGCGTCGCCATGGCCGCGAGAACTCCGTCGAGCGCCACGAAGGCTGCCGATCGCTTGTGCTTGGGCGGCAGGCTGTCGACCTCGGCATGCGGGGCGGC
>JAJYIO010000368.1 GCA_021790035.1 bacterium
TCCGCCAGGCTTGGTCAGCCGCTGCCGTGCCTACTCACATACCCGCCGTTTACGCTGCGCGGATTTCCTCGCCTGGCGGACGTCTCCCGATCAATGTGAACCTGTTCAGGCGACCGGCCCGCGGAGAAGCTCGTCGAGGGTTGCCGGGAGCTGATCGACCATCTGAGCCGGTATGGCACGGTCGAACCCCGACTGGCACGTCGGGCAAGGATCTGCCAGGTGCGGGCAGGCGGTGAATGCCACGATCGGAATCTCGGCCGTCAAGGGATCCGACTTGAGGTTCTCTACCAGCTGGACGGATTCGGCGCACGCGGGCTGACAGTCCACGATCAGGACGTCCGGCCGGCCTTGCGCCAGACGCGCCCTGGCTTGCTCCAGACCTCCGACGACATCGACCGAGTAGCCCTCCTTCTGGAGGATGTAGGCAGCGAACTCGCGATCCGGGCGCTCGTCCACCATCAGGATGTTTTCGATTGCCATGGGCACCATTGAATCGATCCTTCCTTTGGGGCATCGGGCCTTTCGGGGCCGGCGGGCACTCGAACGGCCTGGGGTGACGCTCGCCCCGGAGGTCATCCGGGAGAGCCCGAAAGGCTGGCTGGCAAGGCTTCCGGTCGCGAGGAGTCCTGGCGTGGTCGGCAGGTCTTGAACTCGACGGGCTTGTCGTAACGTTCCCCACGCACGACGCGGTCGACGTAGATGCCCGGGGTATGAACCAGATCGGGATCGAGGTCTTCCGGGCGCACGATCTCCTCGACCTCGGCAACTACCAGATCGGCGGCGGTCGCAATGACCGGGTTGCCGTTGCGGGCGGTCTTGCGGTAGACGAGGTTGCCCAGGGGATCGCCTCGAAAGGCCTTGATCAGCGCCAAGTCGGCCCGAAGAGCGCGCTCGAACATATGCGGCTTGTCATCGAAATCCCGGATCTCGCGTCCTGCGGCGATCGCCGTGGTGGCTCCGGTCGGGGTGTAAAACCCGGCGATGCCGGCCCCGCCCGCGCGCAGGCGCTCGAAGAGAGTGCCCTGGGGCACCATTTCCCACTCGACCACTCCGTCGAGGACGAGGCGCTCGAATAGCTTGTTGCCGCCGGCAAACGAAGCGATCACCTTGCGGACCTGCCGGGTCTTTAGCAGGACACCCGCGCCGCCGTCATCCGTGCCCATGTTGCTGGAAATGACGACCAGGTCCTTGATGCCCGACGCGACGACCCGGCGCAGCAGATTCTCGGGGACTCCGCACAGGCCGAACCCTCCGACCACCAGGCTCATTCCGTCGCGGAGGGCGCCTTCGAGAGCAGAGGATGAATCCGGTCGAATCTTGTTCATGGGGTCTCCTGACCCGAGCGGGGCAGACCGAGGTGCGGCGCTGAAGCTATACGGTGGCGCCGGCCGTGGCGCCAGCGGCTTCCATGCCGCGCTCGAGAGCCTTCATGTTGAGGGGGACGAGGTGCTGGCGGTGGGCCGGCAGCACCGCAGCAAAGGCCGTCTCCACGCTCGCCCGCTTGACGAAGGGCCTGGCGCCCAGCAAGGCTCCGACCGCGACGATGGAACCCACCAGCGCCGAGCCCAAGGCGGCGGCGATCTCGTTCGTGGGGACGGCGATCACGCGGATATCCGTGCGCCGGCTCGTGAACTCGACGAGCGAGCTGTTGACGACCAGCACGCCGCCAGCGCGAACCATGGGCTCGAAGCGCTCGAAGGACGGCGCGTTCATGACGATCACGCCGGTGGGATGACTCGTGACCGGGCTGCCGATCTGCTCGTCGGAGGCGATCACGGTGCAGTTGGCCGTCCCGCCGCGCATCTCGGGGCCGTAGGAGGGAATCCAGGCGGCGTTGAGGCCCTGGCCCATGGATGCATGAGCCACGATGACGCCAGCCGACAGGATGCCCTGGCCGCCGAATCCCGCGATGACGATCTCTTCTAGCATTTCGATCTCCTGGTCTGGCCGTTCCGGTTCGGTCGGTGTGCGGCCTTACGCCTTGGCCCCGGCATAGACATCCTTGAAGACGCCCAGCGGGAATTCCTTGACCATCTCGGCTGCGATCCACTGGTTGGAGTCTTGCGGCGTCATCTTCCAGTTGGAGTTGCAATTGGACAGGATCTCGACGATCGAGAATCCGTGCCCGTCGAGTTGTGCCTTCATGGCCTTCTTCATGTAGCCCTTGGTCTTGTGGACGTTGGCCAGATCGTGCAGCGAACCCCGAGCCGAGAACGCGACGCCAGGAAGCTGCGCCAGCAGCTCGGTGATGTGGATCGGATAGCCGGTGAGCTCGGGCTGGCGGCCCTTCGGAGCCGTCGTTGCCTTCATCCCCACCAGTGTGGTCGGGGCCAGCTGACCGCCCGTCATGCCGTAGATGGCGTTGTTGATGAAGATGACCGTGATGCGCTCGCCGCGGTTGGCCGCGTGCAGGATCTCGGCCGAACCGATCGAGGCGAGGTCACCGTCGCCCTGGTAGGTGAACACGAAGGCGTCGGGATAGACCCGCTTGGCGCCGGTAGCCGAGGCAGGGGCCCGACCATGCGCGCAGCTAAGCATGTCGACGTCGAAGTTCTCGTAGTTGAACACGCTGCATCCTACCGATGCCATCCCGATCGTCCGGTCCTGGATCCCGAACTCGTCGATCAGCTCCGCCAGAAGCCGGTGAGCCACGCCGTGGCCACAGCCGGGACAGTAGGTGAAGGCCTTGTCGGTAAGCGACCGGGGACGATCGAAGATCAGCGTCTGGCCTTCGCCAGCGCCCGGCGTCGGTATCGTCTTGGCTGCCACGTCAGCCGTTGCATCCGTCACGGAGAGCCTCCCTATCAGAACAGCGAGAAGCGCGTCGGCGCGCCGGCTGGATTTGCAAGAACCGCTTCCATGGCGGTCTCGAGTTCGTCCGTCTCGAACAACATGCCGCCGTCCTTGCCGACAAAATGAAGCGGTTTGTCGTGGGCGATCGCCAGGGCGACGTCCTCGACCATCTGTCCAAAGCTCATCTCGGCGACCATGAACGCCTTGGACGGTCCCTTGGCCAGATTGGCCAGAGCCTCGTACGGGAAGGGCCAGAGCGTGATCGGCCGCAGCATCCCGACCTTGACACCCCGCGCTCGCAGGTTGCGAATGGCCGAGCGGCACACCCGCGAGGATGTCCCGTAGGCGACCACCACGAGGTCCGCATCATCGGTCATGAAGTTCTCGTACCGGATTTCGCTCTGGCGAATGGCCTCGTACTTGTCCTTGAGGTGCTGATGGAGCACGGCCATGGCCGGCGGCTGCAGGTGGATGGTGGTGAGGAACCGGCTCTTCTCGCCGGGTTGGCGGATCCGCAGCGCCCAGGGCTGGGGCGTGGCCGTCCTGGCCGGCAGGGTCGAAAGATCGACGCCCTCCATCATCTGCCCGATCGTGCCGTCCGCCAGGATCATCGCCGGAATACGGTACTGCTCGGCGAGGTCGAAGGCGAGATACGTGAGATCGGCAAGCTCCTGCACGGAATCCGGAGCCAGTACCAGGAGCCGATAATCGCCGTGGCCGCCGCCCTTGGTGGCCTGGAAGTAG
>JAJYIO010000369.1 GCA_021790035.1 bacterium
TCCGATCTCGCAGCCGGAGAGAAGAGTTTCTTGTGAGAGGGCCCATGGGTAGTCGCAAGAAGAGCGCGCCGGTTCCCTCGAACGCTCCCTGGCTGCGGGCAAGCGGCTTCGCCGATGGGCTCTCGAGGTGGCGGGGTTTCAACCCTGAAGGAGGCAGTACGCGGGACAGCTAGCTCCGCCAGCCGTCCCGCGACGCGCTCTCTCGAGAATCTTGACCGTGCACCCGGCTCTGACCTGTCCGTCCCAGGCGGACCCCTTGGGCCGCGCTCGGGCCAGGTAGACCCACATCACCCGTCGTAGACCGTTTACCGTTGCTCCCTTCCGGGCCTGGCGGGGTTCGCGGGACGACGCCGCGTGAGGCCCGGCCGTCAACACGAGGTCCAAGGACCGGACCCTATGACCGACGGCCTCGGCCGGGAATTCGACCCCGCTATAGCGGATTGCGGGTCACAGGGCACCGCTAACTCCCCATCTAGCACGATCGGTTCCAGTCTATCAGGCCGAGCGACGATGCGGAAGAAGCCACCGAGAGCCGGTTTGCCGAAAAGGAGCGCGCCTACCGGTACAGCGTGTTCGCCAGCTTGCTCCTGAACTCGCTGGTGATCGGGCTCCGATTGCCCGTCACCTCGAAGATCTCCAGCATCGCCAGGCGAGCCCTCTCGCCAAGCGGGTCCCGGTGGTGTTCCGCGACGACGCCCAGGAGCTGCTCCAGCGCCTCGGCATGCGCGGAGCGAGCTGCCAGGTGCCAGGCCAGGGCGATGCGAGCCTCGCCGTCGGTGGGGTTGGCGGCCAGACGCGTCTTCAGCTCATCTTCCGGACCGGCGATCGCAGCCCGCGCTCTAAGGCTCAAGAACAGCACCTCTGCAGCGCGCTGCTGCCGAGCTTCGGATCTCAAGCTGTCGAGCAACTCTTGTGCTCGCCGGGGATCGTTTGCGTCCAGGCACAGCGTCGCCAGGCCCACGACGGCGTCGGCATTGCCAGGCAGCATGGCCAGGGCCTGCTCGAAATGTGCCCGAGCTTCGGCCGCGTCTTGGCGGGTCAGCGCCGCGCTGGCGAGTTCGAGTTCCGCGTCGGCGGGACCGGGCAACAGGGCTTCGAGCCAGCGACGGATCTGCGCTTCCGGGAGAGCGCCCACGAACTCGTGCACGACGGCGCCGTCCTTGAACGCCTTGACCGCCGGGATGCTTTGAATGCCGTAACGGGCCGCGGTCTGGGGATTCTCGTCGACGTTCAGTTTGGCCAGCATCCAGGTGCCGTCGGCCTCGGTCGCCAGGTTGGCGAGCACGGGGCCGATGGCGCGGCAGGGGCCGCACCAGGGAGCCCAGAAATCGACCACGACGAGCCTGCGGTGGCTCTCGTCGAGAACCTGGCTCGCGAAGGTTGCGTCCGTGATATCGGTGGAGCTGGCGATGGTATTCATCTTCATCCTATCGAAAAGCGATGCCCGCGGCCTGTCCGGCCGGGGGGGGCTTCAAGAGGGCGGTGGCCTTGTGCCATGGTATGCCCTGACCGCAAGATGCAACGAGCCGACTGGTTGAAAATGGCCCGCGCTCAGTCTCGGCGAGTCACCCACAGACGGGTATCGCAGGTGCAGCGCACGGAATCTCCCCTCGCCGCTAGGACGCATCTGACGGCATCGACGAGCCTCGCCAGACGATCGGCGCCGAGGCGCCGGTGATCGCTGACGGTCGTCAGCAAATTCGCCCATCCGGCGGCATCCAGGACGCGATCTACCGGATAGACTCGTCCCTCTACCGCGCCGAAGGCTTCGAAGCCCACCAGCGGGTTATCCGCCGCCTCGGGCGGCGGCGGAGTGCCGTAGATCCTGGCATCGGGCGCATGCTCTCGATAGACGGGCTCGAGGGCCTCCAGCACGGCATCTTCCAGCACGTCGACCACCCAGAACATCGCGAAGACGCCGCCACTTCGCAACACCGTCGCCGCCTTGGCGCTGCCGGCCACGGGGTTGACCCAGTGCCAGGCGTTGCCGCAGGCGATGAGGTCGAACTGTCGTCCCTGGTCGTTCCAGTTTTCGAAGGTTGCGCATTCGACCGGGATCCCCCGGGCGCGAGCCAGTTCGGCCATGCGCAGGTCGGGCTCGATGCCCAGGACCGAGAACCCACGGGTGGCCAGCGCGCTGGCCACCCTGCCGGTGCCGCAGCCGACGTCCAGAACCTGGCCCGGTCGCAAGGCGGCCAGATCGTCGAAAAGCGCCGGCGGATAAGGCGGCCGGAGAAGATCATAGGCGGCGGCCGCCTCGCCGAAGGACTCGGCCCGCTGGCGATCGCCATGGGGCCACCGTGAAATGACCTGCTCGGACATCGTCGATTGTACCGCGGCGACTTGGCCTCCGCCGCGGCGGATCACTCGCTTTCTTGGCCTGGCGGATGGCCGCCGGGCCACAAAGCCCCGGGGGGTCAGGGCAGCGGGGGCGTCGGGGCCAGCGAGGCGAAGTCGACCGGCACGATGGGCTCCGTGGTTCCATCGCTGGCGATCGACAGGGTCTGGGGGAAAGCCATGGCCATCATCTGGGCGGGATGGGGGAAGACGAGCAGGTGGCCGGGATTGGAACCGGCATCGGGCGCCATCCCGTTGTCGATCTTGATGAGGTGGCCGTTGTCGATGCTGCCGCAGACCGCTGGCATGTAGTAGGCACCGGGCTGGTGTCCCTGTACGACGCCCCAGATGCCATTTTGGGCCAGCCGGGACTCGAGAGCCTGGCGCGTGGCCGCGTCCTTCCACCAGTCCTTGGCCTCCATGCAGGAGTTCGGGTCGGACAGGAAGGGATCGCCGTAGTTGCCCTGGTCGAGGACCGAGATCGACTCGGCCTTGAAGCTCGCCCAGCTCATGTTCGGATACAGGCCCGCGTGCAAGAAGAGCCAGCGGCCTATCAGAGCTGCCACCGGTTCGGATCGCAGGTAGGCGCCGCGAGGCTGGGTAGGATCGGTGAGGTTGGCGGTCGTGAGGCCATCCTGCTGGAGCTCGGCCTGGAGGGCCTTGGTGTACTTGTTGGTGGGATCGGCGAGAAATTCGGTCTCGTGGTTTCCCAGGGTGTGGACCACCTCGCCACCGGCTGCCGGGGCTTCCTGTGAGAGCTTCATCCACAGGTCGATGACCTCGAGGCTCTGGGGGCCCTTGTCGATGTCGTCGCCCACGATGACCAGGAGCGTCTTGCCGCCGATCCAGTTGCCGTTCGAGTCGATGATGTTCCCCGCCTCGAGCAACCGGACGGCCGAATCGTACATCCCGTGCACGTCGCTGATGGCGACCACGCGGTCGAAACCGGAGGGATCGGCCAGCTCGAAGACGCCCGGATTGCTCACCGAAGCCGATTTCAGGACCCCGGAAGATCCGCTCTCCGTGTAGAAGTGCAGGGCAGCACAGCTGCTCACGGGGATGCTGGCAAGCACCGCGCTCGCAAGGGTTACCAGTCCAAGAGAAGTGCGGGCGAACCAGGCCATGCAAGCGGCTCCCGAAGATCATGGGGGGGCGGGCAATTAACCATACTTTAACCGAAAGGTAGGA
>JAJYIO010000370.1 GCA_021790035.1 bacterium
AGCGCGCCGGGAAGCTGGAAGGTCCTCTACTCCGACAGGAGAGCGAATCGCTGCGGGAAGACTCTGCCGCACGTCCCCTGCAGCAGATGAACGTCGAGGAGCGTCTCGTCGCGGACTATGCGGGGATGCATCAGGACGCCGCCGCCGGTACCCAGCAGCCATAGGGCCGCCACGACCATCCGGCCCGAGATCCTGAAGGCAGGCTTCCATCCTTGTATACCGCTCGCCATCGCGTGGAGCGTCAGCGCGAGGGCCGCGGGGGCCACCGGCATGAGCAGACGGACGGTGAGAAATTCTCCCAGATACAGGAACCCCGAACACCAGACCACCAGGAGCACCAGATAGGCCAGGATGACGGCAGCGGCGAGCGAGCGGTCCATCTGGCCGGCGTCTCGAACAGAGAGTCCGTCGTCACCTGGTCTGCCGCCGGGTTCGATGGCGGTCGGCCAACGCCCGGCTCCGTCCGCAGTTTCGGCTCTTCGCCGG
Source organism: bacterium (assembly GCA_021790035.1). Classification (GTDB taxonomy): domain Bacteria; phylum Cyanobacteriota; class Sericytochromatia; order S15B-MN24; family VGJW01; genus JAJXWQ01. The sequence continues at coordinate 487 of JAJYIO010000370.1, forward strand.
CGGCGTCCCTTGAACCATAGAACTCCGAGCGCGCCGAGGATCGCGAGTGTGGCCGTCGCGCCGATCGTCATGTAGGCGGGATTGCCGAAGGCCAGCACCGTGCGGGCCGGGAACTTGCCCACGAAGATTTGCGGGAAGACCAGCGCCGCCAGGCCGAGATAGGCGACATACAGTGCGGAGAAGCCCATCGTGTCGAAGAACATGCGGCGGCCGGCCATGAGCTGGTGGCCCCACTGGTGCTCGTATCCCGCGGCGTGGTGCTGGACGACCCAGACCAGCCATGGTGCCATGACCACGCCGAGCGCCACCACGTAGCCCGCCGCCGTTTTCCACCGACCTTGCCGCAACAGCGCCACAACCGCGACCAAGGGCAAAATGGCGGCGGCATATCGCACGAGCAGAGCGGCGGCGATCCCGAGCGCAGCGGCGAGGACTCGGCCTGCTCCGGGCCTTTCGATCATCCGGTGATGGAGCCACCAGGCCAGGACGAAGACCAGCGCGAAGGGCAGATCGGACATGATCGTGCTGGATAGATCCCCGAACATGGGATTGACCGCGATCAGCGCGACGCTCGCCAGGGCGATCCAGGGGGAGAGCTTGAGCCGTCGGGTGATGAACAGATAAGCGATCGCGAGAAATGCGGCCCCCAGGACGTCCACCCCGACCTGCATGGCAAAGACTTGGCGCTCGACAGGTGGCGGGACGAGTCGAACGAAAAGCGAGAGAAAGGCCGGGAATCCGATGGGATAGCGATCGGCAGGCACCGGATGGCCCGGGGCCCACATCACGTTGTATCCGTGCCCGTGCGCCAACGCCATGGCCGTGTCGACGTAGGTGGCGTCGTCGTTGTAGAAGCCGGCCAGCCCGGGTGCCATCATCTGCCGCCCCCAGACGACGGCCATGCCGAGAACCACCAGCAGGAGCGCGTGGGGAGCCCAGGCCAGTCCGAGCCGCCACTTTCCCGGACGGCCCGCAGCAGACGGGGATGGGCCGGTCCGGGACTCCATGCCGAGGCCCATCACGGCAACGGCACCGGCGCGCCTGAGGCCGCCCTGGGGGCGACCAGGCTGCGGATGGCGAGGATCTCCTGGTGGAGGCCCTCGACCTTCGATGCGTGGGTCGACAGCACCTTGGTCACCTGCTCGTCCGACTCGCGGGCCGATTCGTAGAGCTTGAGCACGAGCTGCATCAGGTTCGTGACCTTCGTGTACTGCTCGGTATGTTGCTCGGCCATGCGGCGGAGGCTGTCCTCGACGCGATCCTTGAACTGCTCGGCGTCGGCCCGCGTGCGGTAGGCCTCCTGCGACAGGTGCTCGATGTCCCGGTGCAGTCCGATGAGCTGGGGGTGGTCGGGGAGAGCCGTGAGGGCCGAGGCGACCAGCTGCTCGGTGCGTCCGGTGAGTTCTGCCAAACCAGAGGCCTCGTTCTGCATCCGCTCCTCGATGCGCCGGAACATGTCCTGGGTGGTGGCGGCCTCCTGGGTCATCTGGTTGCGGAGATCCGCGATGCCCGAGGAGATCTGGTGCGCCTCGATGGAGGCGCTGTCGTCGCGTTCGCGGGCCGCGGCCAGCTCGCTGGCCATCCGTCGGGCCAGCTCGCCGATCGCCTGCTCGATCTGTCCTTGATGGCCCCTTAGCGCATCCATCTCGCCGCGCAGTTCGGCTCGCAAGGCTTCGAGCTCGCGCTGACGGGTCTCGGCCTCCTGGTATCGCTGCCAGGCCGCCTCCTCGCGCATGGCCGCCAGGTCCTTCTCCCGCTCGGCCCGCGCCTCTCCGACGAGGCGATCCTCGAGCCCGGCGCGCTCCTGGGCCACTCGCACCTCGGCACGGTAGACCTTGTCCTCTAGCTCGGTGATCTTGGCCTCGTCGCGATCGCGTCCGGCCCGGAGCTCGCTGCGGAAGGTCACCTGGCGATCTTCGGCCTCGGTCAGGAGCACCTTCAGGCGGTTCTCGAGCTCGTCGATTTCCTTTCGGATCTGGCCCTCGCCGTACTCTCGCACCGCGTCGAGCTGGGCGATGCGGGCCACGGTGCTGGACAGGGCCTGGCTGATCGCTTCGGACGCCCGTCGCTCGGTTTCGCCGATGTGGGCGGAGAACCGCCGCTCGAGATCGCCGATGAACTGGTTGACGGTGTCCTGCTGCCACTGGTGGAGGGCGTCGAGTTCGGCGTCGAGCTTGGCCTGCGAGACGGTGACCCGGCGCTCGAACTCGACGCCGAGCTGCTCGAAGTGGAAGAACTTGTCCGCCTGGGAAGTCACCGACGCGAACAGCTCGGTGAGCCTGGCATCGACGTGCGCCTTGAGCTTCTCGGCCTCTTCCTCCTGGAGAAAGACCTTGCCCTTGAGATTGTCGATGTCGCGCTCGAGCCGCTGGCGTCGGGAGTCGAGGTCCTCGGACTGTCGATGGACCCGGTCGATCGTCTGGTCCATCACGATCCGGATCTTCTCGACATCGCCCTCGCGGTCGAAGATCCGCTGCTGCATGTCGGCGAGGTCCTCGGTGACCTTGCGCGAGAGCTGTCGAGCTCGATCTTCCCAGTCGGCCTGGCCTTCGAAGAATCGGCCCGTGATGTCCTTGAGCTCGGCGTGGATATCCTCCATCGCCGCGACCTGGGCGCGCACCGACGAGACGTCCGAGGCCGCCTGGCGGCGAATTTCGTCCATCTCCGCGCCGAGCCTGCCCTTGAGCTCCTGGAAGTCCGCCTCGAGCTCGGTGGCGATCTGGGCCGCCTTGCTCCCCTCTACCTTGGCGTTGGCGGAATCGTGGGAAACCTGGCGCAGGACCTCGCGGGTCCGGCTCTCGAGGCCCTCCATGGTGCGGTTGATCTCGTCCTGGCGGCCGAAGAGATCCTCGGAAAGCCGGCCCTGGATGTCGAGGACGGCCTTGCCGAGCGTGTCCTCCAGGTCGGAGAACTTCCGTGTCAGCGTGGACAGGCGCTTCTCCACGCCGGACATCGCGGTGCGGGAGTCCGACTCGTTGTCGAAGAGCTTGGTCTTGACGTCCTCGACCAGGGCCGAAAGGGCCGCGGGATCGGGC
>JAJYIO010000371.1 GCA_021790035.1 bacterium
GCGGGGGGTAGTTTGCGGGGGGCAAGGCCCCCTGCAAGTCACGGCCCCGAAGGGGAGGTTCTTGTGAGAAGATTGCTCGCATGAGATACCCCGTGGCCCCGGTTCGCCGGACCTCCCTGGCCGGGAGAAGGCCGCACGCAGGAGGGCTCCGATGGCGCTGACCGGCCCCATGAAGGATTTCTGGTCTTTCTGGCGAGAGATCCAGAAGAAGACGATGCGCCCGGCCGACCTGGCCCTGGTGGCAGCTCCCGGAGCGCTGCGAGACCAGTGGCAACAAGAGTTGCGGAACGGCAGCTCGTACCCCGAGCGACTCTCGGTCATCGACATCGACCGACCCGAACCGGTACACACGGACGTCGCCCTGGTCGTCCTGGACGGCCCGGGAGCCCTGCGTGCCGGATCGTTTCGCGCCCTCGCCGGCTTCGACCGCAAGCGCATGGCGGCTCTGGTGATCGAGCCGACCGCGACCCGCCATCGCGGGGATGACCGGGCCGCCCGGAGAATCGACGATCCGCTGTTCCGGCGCCACGTGGCCACCGCGCTGGAAATCCCGCCGGATCAGCTTCTTGGTGCCGCAAGCCCCCTGGAAGGAGCCTCGGAGCTGTGCGCGCACCCGACCGAGCAGCTGCACGAGTACCTGATCCCGCTGGCTCGCCAGTTTCCGCTGTTCCGCACGGCGGTCGCAACCGACGAGATCCACGCCACGGCCAAGCAGAACGCCCTCGTGGGCCTGCTTCCCCTGCCCGGCAGCGACATGCCGATCATGACGGCAAACCAGATCAAGATGGTCCTGAGGCTGGCGGCGATGCACGACCTGGCCTTGACGGGCGATCGAGCCAAGGAGCTGATGGGCGTCGTGGTCGGGGGATTCGGCCTCCGGACCGCAGCTCGGCAGCTGATCAAGCTCCTCCCCGGTCCCGGCTGGGCGATCGCGGGCGGGATCGGATACACCGGGACGGTCGCCATGGGCAAGGCTGCGCTCGAGTACTTCAAGCGCACGGCATCGCCCCGCATCGAAACCGGTGTTCCATCAGCCGGGCAGGCGGATACGGTCGAGTCGTGAGCGACCCGGCCTGGATCCTGGGGATCGAATCGAGCTGCGACGAGACCTCGATCGCCCTGGTCAGGAACGGCCACGAGATCCGCTCCAACCTGATCAGCAGCCAGGTTGACCTCCATGCGCGATACGGCGGCGTGGTCCCCGAGGTGGCATCCCGCCGGCACATCGAGGTCATCTCTCCGCTCGTGGCCGAAGCCATGGCGCAGGCGCAGCTGGGGTGGGAAGACCTCGCCGCCGTCGCGACGACCCGAGGGCCGGGCCTGGCCGGGGCGCTGCTGGTGGGAATGATGGCCGCCAAGGCGATATCCTGGGCCCGCGGCATCCCGCTGATCGGCGTCAACCATCTAGCTGCGCACATCTGGGCCAACAAGGTCGCCGATCCGCAGCTCGAACCCCCTTTCCTTTGCCTGCTCGTATCCGGCGGGCACACCTCGCTGGTCATTGTCCGGGGCCCCGACGACATGCTCGAGATCGGTCGCACCCGCGACGACGCCGCCGGGGAGGCCTACGACAAGATCGGGCGACTCCTCGATCTCGGCTATCCGGGCGGCCCGGTGATCGATCGCCTGGCACCAGGTGGCGATCCGAGGGCCTTCGACTTCCCGCGAGGTCTGGCGGGCCCCGGGCACCCGGCGGATTCCGCCGATGCCTTCGACTTCTCGTTCTCGGGTCTCAAGACCGCCGTTCGGCGGGTCGTCGAGCGCCATCGGCTCTCGGGGATCCCGTTCCGGGTGGAGGATGTGGCGGCATCCTTCCAGGCGGCGGTCGTGGATGTCCTGGCGCAGAAGACCGTCGCCGCGGCCAGGGCGCACGGACTCGAGGTCGTGGCGATCGCCGGCGGCGTGGCGGCCAACCGGGGTCTGCGGTCCCGTCTCGAACGCGAATGCGCCGCCAGTGGCTGGCGGTTCTCGTGCCCGCCCTTCGAGCTGTGCACGGATAACGCCGCGATGATCGCAGGGCTCGGCTACGAGCTCTGGGCTCGCGGGCAGAGGGACTCCCTCGACATGGCGGCGACTTCGCGCTGGCCGGTCGGAACCGCTCCGCCCTCGCCCTGAAACCGACGGAAGCACCCAGGGGCAAGCCGGTTTTCCGCGCCCCCCATGGGTGCTAATATCTGGCGATGGAGCCCTCGATCCGTACCTCGGCCCCTTCGTGCAGGTCCGCGGACGATCCCGGGATCTCGGCCTCGCATGCCCTCTTGAGCCCCGAACGTCTGGCCGAGCTTGCCCGGGAACTCGCTCCCGGAACCGTCGCGCGACGACGGGACTTCCACCGGTGGCCGGAGCTCTCGTTCCAGGAAGTCCGCACCGCGGGCATCGTCGCGGGAGAACTCCGAGCTCTGGGGCTCGAGGTCCAGACCGGCCTCGCCCGGACCGGCGTGATGGGCACGCTTCGGGGCGGCAAGCCCGGACCCACGCTCCTCGTGCGAGCCGACATGGACGCCCTGCCGGTCGACGAGCGGAACGGGCACGACTTCGTCTCCCAGGTGCCCGGGGTGATGCACGCCTGCGGCCACGATGCGCACGCGGCCATGCTCCTGGCGGCGGCCCGGATCCTGGCGGGGCAGAGGGAACAACTGCCCGGCAATGTCCGGTTCGTCTTCCAGCCGGCCGAGGAGGGCCCGGGAGGAGCCGAGCTGATGATCGAGGCGGGCTGCCTCGACCATCCCACCGTCGACGCGGTCATCGGCTTTCACATCTGGGCCGACCTGCCGATCGGCATCATCGGGGTCCGCTCGGGGCCGCTCATGGCCAGCTCGGACGAAGTCAGGCTCACCATCACCGGGCGCGGCGGCCACGGGGCCGATCCCCACCTCTCCGTCGACGCCATGCTGGTGGCGGCTCACGTGCTGGTCGGCATGCAGGCGATCGTCAGCCGAGAGATCGACCCGTTGATCCCCGCCGTCATAACCTTCGGCAAGGCCGAATCCGGCCGGGGGCACAACATCATCGCGCACGAGGCGATCCTCTCGGGTACCGTCCGAACCTTCGACGAGGCCGTGCGCAAGACCATGCCGCAGCGCATCGAGCGGCTGGCCGAAGGCATCGCCTCGGCTTACGGCGCCACCTGCAAGATCCAGTACTCACCGCAGTACCCGGTGACCGTGTGCGATCGCCAGATGTGCGAGCTCGTGCGCCGTGCCGCCCGGTCCGTGGTCAAGGCCGAGGATGTCGTCGAGGCCGAGCCGACGATGGGGAGCGAGGACATCGCCTATTTCCTCCAGGAGCGCCCGGGCTGTTACTTCCTCCTCGGAGCGGCCAATCCCGACAAGGGCATCGACAAGCCGCATCACCACCCCGAGTTCGACATCGACGAGGATGCCTTGCCGATCGGGGTGCAGATCATCGTCCGGTCGGTCCTGGACTTTCTCGCCCCGAGCTTCTGAAACGGCGCCCGAGCCACGCGTCGCCAGGGCGCGTGCTACCATCGACCATGCGCCCGCCATCCTTGCTCGCCGCCT
>JAJYIO010000372.1 GCA_021790035.1 bacterium
CAAGGGTTCCTCCAGGTCATCTACCGGGCGTCATGTGCCAGGTCTGCGGCTCTCGTTCGAGCAGGGTAACGGTCAGACCGAGGTCCTGGCCACCGGGGCATCGCTCGATGCGCTACCCGGCAGCTGCGCCGCCACGGTCGGATGAAACGGGGCCCGAACCTCCGGGCCACCAAACAGGTTGCCTGCGCCAAAGAGGGTTCGAGGAAACCACCTGGCCTCCTCGAGTCACGGCCCGAGTGAAGCGAGGGCATCTCTGGTGCGACGAACATGCATCGTAAGGCCGGCCTGGAGCGGAGGTAGGTGACGCCGGCCACATGGGCAAAGTGAGCCGTGGCGCCATCGCGTTCATCCGTGCTATGCTTGCTGATCTGTGTCGGACGACGGCTCGGGTCTGGTTCTCCAACTGCCTCTGAGCAGACCATCCCCGGCGCGTTCACGGCCCGCGACCCCTGATTCCGTTTTCGTTATAAGGGTTGCCGGGCATCATCCCGGGTAGCAGCGCTCACAGCCTGGCGCCGCAGCCCCATCGAAAGGATCGTCCCCCCAAATGTATGCCATCATCGCAACCGGCGGAAAGCAAATCCGCGTCGAGGAAGGCCGCTACGTCGACGTCGACAAGATCGCCGGCGACGAGGGCGCCGTGATCGAGTTCAGCGAGGTCCTGCTCGTGTCGGGTGACGGGCTCACGATCGGCACCCCGACCATCGCTGGCGCCAAGGTCGTCGGCAAGATCCAGAGCCAGTGGAAGGGCCCCAAGGTCATCGTCTACAAGATGCGCCCCAAGAAGCACTACCGGCGCAAGAACGGCCACCGGCAGCACTTCACCCGCGTGATGATCGACAAGATCTCGATCTGATTCGCTGATACTCGAGGAGATTACGCGTCATGGCGCATAAAAAAGGCGTAGGCAGCACCCGCAATGGCCGGGACAGCAACGCGCAGCGGCTGGGCATCAAGAAGTTCGGCGGCGAGTTCGTCATCCCGGGCAACATCATCGTGCGGCAGCGCGGCACGCGCATCCACCCCGGCGACAATGTCGGCTGCGGCAAGGACTACACCCTCTACGCCCTCATCGAGGGCCAGGTGCAGTACAAGCGTTACGGCCACGATCGCAAGAAGGTCTCGGTCGTACCCGCCGAGGCCTAGAGCCGTACTTCGCAAACGGGCGGACGCCACCGCGGCGATACCGCCCGTTTTCTCGTCTGCTTCCGGCGCCCCGACGGCGCGGGGCCGGATCTACCGCCCGGCCAGGAGCGCGCCGGCCAAACCGAGGGCCACCAGACCGGGCGTGAGCGCGAGACCATAGGGCAGGTAGTCGCGCCAGCGCACCCGCCAGCCGCGATCCGCCAGCAAGCGCAGCCACAGGAGCGTCGCCAGGGACCCGTATGGCGTCAGCTTGCAGCCGACATCCACGGCCACGACGCTCGCCGCCATCGCGGCCGGGCTCGCGCCGTGCAGACGACCAAAACCCAGAAGGCCCAGGAGCAGGGCCGGAAGATTGTCGAGGCCAGAGGCCAGCAAGGACAGCATCGCCCCGATTCGCCACGGGCCGCCGCCCGCCCAGGAGCGCACCAGCAGCTCCGTGCCGCCGTTTCGGGCCACCGAATCCACGAGCACGAACATCCCGAGGGCAAAGAACGCGATGGACCAGGGAGCCAGGCGAGGCAGCTCCTGCGGCTTCACGAAGCCACGTACGAGGGCCAGGGCCAACAGAGAGATCGCCACCACGCCGACCACCGCCGACACGGGCCAGGCCATCAAGTGGGAGACGGCCAGCCCTGCCACGAGAGCCGCAAGCCCCGCCCAGCTCGCGACGAACATCACCGGATCGACCCCCACCGGCCCGGCGACCAGTCCGGCCTCCCCGTGCCACACGGCAGCGTCACGCTCGGGGGCCAGCGCCCGCGGGCCAGGCTCCGCTCGATCGGGAGTGCTGGGGGCGGGACGCCCCGCAGCGAACTCGGCAAGCTGGTCTTGCAGAAGAGTCCGCGGCATCTGGCGCCTGAACACGAACCACAAGAGGGGGAGGGCTCCGCCGACGACGAGAAGGCTCGGGAGGATCATCAGCCGGGCGTACGTCAAGAAACCGAGATGAAAGTAATCGGCAACCATGAGGTTGGTCAGGTTGCTCGTGGAGAATGTGCAGCTGGCAACATCGATCAGAAACCCGGCCGGAATCAGGAACGCCAGCGCCTGCTTGCGTTCGAGGCCCGCGCCCCGGGCGATCTCGGAGTAGAGCGGCACCAGGATCAGCATCGCTCCGTCGTTGGCGAGGATCGTGGCAGTGACGCATGCCAGGAGCATCAGCCCCCACCACAACAAGGCGGCGCGGTGTCCCGACACCTTGCGGATCCAGGCCGCGCACCATGCGAAGAATCGCGCCCGGTCGAGCGCAGCCGATAGCAGCATCAATCCGACCAGGGTGGCGACGGCATCCCACGTCAGGCCCCACAATCCCAGAACCCTGGCCACGGGCTCGAGTCCGGTCGCGACGACCGCGCCTGCGCCCAGGACCACCGGCAGGGCGATCGGCATGCGCCCTGGCCGGGCCACGACCAGGCCCAGGCAGGATAGCAAGACGAGAAAGCTGATCCAGAACCCCCAGCTCACGGGCTGGATCTCCTCATTGGAAACTCTCTTCTCCGGCTGCGCCGGTAGTGACTTGAGAGGGGCCCTTCGCCCCTCTCAAACTCGCCCCCCGCTGCGGGCAAGCTGCTGCGTAGCCCCGCTCGGCGGGTGGCGTTTCATTCGAGAGTGTCGGCGCAGCCGGTGGGGGACTCACCAGAAACTCTCTTCTCCGGCTGCGCCGGCAGTGACTTGAGAGGGGCCCTTCGCCCCTCTCAAACTCGCCCCCCGCTGCGGGCAAGCTGCTGCGTAGCCCCGCTCGGCAGGTGGCGTTTCGTTCGACGCTGTCGGCGCAGCCGGTGGGGGACTTCGGGGCAGTGACTTGCAGGGGGCCATCCTCCCGCTGCGGGCAAGCCGAGCAAGGCCGCAGCGGCGGGTCGAACCGGATCAGGGTTCGTCTTCGGGCTCGGGCGGCTGACCCTCGAGGCCGTCGGTCTTGCGCTTGAGGTACTTGGCAAAATCCGAGGCCGTGACGCTGTCGACGAAGGACTTGAAATCGCTGGCCTCCTGCCGGTACTTGTCGGTGAACTCGTCGATCTCGTCGAGAAACTGCGAGACGTCGAGCTGCAGCAGGTCGGCAGCGGCGAGGATCGGCAACTTCTGGGCAATCGCCACCTGTATGGCCTCGGTTGCGGTCATGTTGAGGCGCTGAATGCGGCGATCCGTATCGCGGAAGACCAGAACCCCCTGCACGTAGCTCCCGTTGGCATCCTTGCCATCCAGCGGCGTCAACGGCTTGAGCTCGACCCGAAGCAGAACGGCTCCGAGACGCTCGAGAAGAGATCCTACCGAGATCGTGAGGCGCTGCGGGAAGCCCTCCAGCGCACCGGGGGTGGAGGCCGAGACGATCTGTTCGATGTTCTCGCGGCTCGTCTCCAGCACGAACCCACGC
>JAJYIO010000373.1 GCA_021790035.1 bacterium
CTGGCTGGTCGGCCCCAGCACCCGACCATAGAGGGGCCCCTGGTTGGTCGAGGAAGTTGCCGAACTGCCCGGAAACGAAACGTCCAGGGCCACATTCTGCTTGCCGAGCGTCGCCGGGGTCATCGCGCAGCCGGCCAGCGACATGGCCACGATCGCAACGGCGATTCGTGTCATCACATCTTCCTTCCGCGGCCCGCTTGCCAACATTCTCAGAATCGTGACGCCGAGATCCCCCCAGGCCGAACCCCGAAACGACCGCTCGGTCGCCCCTTTGAGGGACCCATACCCGAGCCCGTCCATCGTTAACCGCCACGGTGGCGAGCGCCGCCCAACAGATCGGGGCACGCCCCCCGGGGCCTCCCGCAAAACACAGCAAAGGGTGACGAGCCTTGACCGAACTGTGACCTGCGATCGAGGTTCGCGGAGTTACGCTCGGTCTCATGAAAATCTTGCTCGCCTACCCCCAGTTTCCGAAGACTTACTGGGGCTTCCAGGACAGCATTCCTTACGTCGCCAAGAAGACCTCCCTGCCGCCTCTCGGGCTGCTCACCGTAGCCGCTCTCTTGCCCGCGCACTGGGACGTCCGCCTGGTCGACCTCAACGTCCGCCAGTTGCGCGACAGCGACATCCGGTGGGCCGATGTGATCTTTGCGGGGGGCATGCTCATCCAGGCCCCATCCCTGCACGAGATCGTGGCGCGATCGCACGCGCTCGGTCGCCAGGTGGTGGTGGGAGGCCCGGCTCCCACCACCGATCCTGACGAGTTCGGCGACGCCGACTGCTGCTTCATCGGCGAGGCCGAGGGCAAGATCGGGCCCCTCGTGTCCGCTCTCGAGCGCGGGGGCGACCTTCCTCGCAGACTCTCGGCCCCTTCGACCGGCTACCCCGAGATGGCCCAGGTTCCCGTGCCGCGCTTCGACCTGCTGGACTGGCGTAAATACGCCTCCATGAGCATCCAGTACTCACGGGGCTGCCCGTTTTCCTGCGAATTCTGCGACATCATCGAGATGTTCGGCCGCGTTCCTCGGGTCAAGGCCCCCGGTCAGATCCTCGCCGAGCTCGACGCCCTCCGTGCGACCGGCTACAAGGGCTCGGTGTTCTTCGTCGATGACAACTTCATCGGCAACAAGAAGGCCGTGCGCGAGTTCCTCCCCGAGTTGCTGACGTGGCAGATCGAGCACGGCTATCCGTTCGAGTTCTACACGGAAGCCAGCGTGAACCTGGCTGACGACGATGCCCTGATCCAGGCGATGGTCCAGGCCCACTTCACGTCGGTCTTCCTCGGGATCGAAACCCCCTCGGTCGAGGCGCTCAAGCTCACCGGCAAGCGGCAGAACGCGGCCGTCGACCTGGTGCAGGCCGTCGACCACCTGACGCGTTCCGGCCTCGAGGTGATGGGAGGCTTCATCGTCGGCTTCGACACCGACGATCCGGCGATCTTCGAGGCGCAGCGCCGTTTCATCTCCTCCATCCCGGTTCCGCTGGCGATGGTCGGATTGCTGATGGCCCTGCCCGGGACCGCCCTCTGGCGCCGACTGGAACGCGAGAAGCGCATCCGCGGGACGGCCTCGGGCGATCAGTTCGGGCGGCCCAACTTCGTGCCCGCAATGGATGAACGGCTGCTCCTCGAGGGCTATCACGAACTCCTGGGAGACGTCTATCATCCGGATAGCTACTACGCCCGGTGCGAGGCGTTCCTCTCGCGGTGGCCGCGGCCGGCCGTCGAACGTCTGCCCAGCCGCGAGGAGCTCAAGGCGTTCGCCAGGGCGATCGTCGGGATCGGGATCGTGAGCCCGCGCCGATGGCACTTCTGGAAGCTGCTCTCCCACTCGACGCGCAAGGCCCCGCACGCCCTCTCCCTGGCCGTCACTCTGGCCATCTTCGGCGAGCACCTGATCCGTTACACGGAGCGGACGGTCAGACCCAGGGTTCAAGCCGCGATCGCCAGCCTGCCGTCTGCGCCGACACCGGGCCGCGGTCGCGCCGTGGCTCACTAGCCCGAGCTATTCATGACCCGCTGCTCGGTCTGGCCACGTGAACCGTGAATAATACGGGCTAACGTCAGGCTTCACTTCTCCGTCCGCGAACTGCCTCGCTCGTCTCTCGTGGCAGCGCGGTCATCCCTCGGAAGGCTGCCATCCGAGGCGAGCCCGTGCGATCTCGATGGCTGCCGGCGACGAATCGATTCCGATCCAGTGTCGACCGAGGCGCTCGGCGGCGACGAGCGTGGTGCCGCTCCCGCAAAACGGGTCCAGCACGAGGTCCTCGTGGTGGCTACTCGATGCGATGATGCGTTCGAGCAGTGCCAGGGGCTTCTGCGTGGGATAGCCGGTCCGTTCGGATCCATGCGCCCCCACGGGCCGGATGTCCGCCCAGACGTCCTGCAGCGGCACTCCGGGCATCTCGTCGAGGTAGCGCTTGAAGCACGGAACCGCGCCGGGGCGAGATTGCACGATTCGACCGGTCGCCGCCAGATCGGCCATTCGCTGCCGAGAGAAGCGCCACGGGCGCGTCACTCCGAGGAAGTCGTATCGTGGATTGCCGTTCGCTACGCCGCCTGGACCCGTCAGATCGCCGAGTCGATACCTCCGGCCCGTTCCGGGCTCGACGTGGCGATAAAAGCGCTCTACGTAGGCAGCCTCGTATGGCGTGTACTGCGGGTTCCAGGTCCATCGAGAGCCCTTGGAGTAAAAGAGGATCGTGTCGTGGACCCGCCCCGGGACCTGGTGCCCTTGCTTGCCGTCGCTGTGCGCGCTGTTGCGCCGCCAGACGATCTCGGCGCGAAATCCGCGCGGATCGAACAGGGCGTCGAGCAAGACGCGCAGGTAGGGGCCAGAGCGCGGATCGCAATGCAGGTACAGGCTGCCGGTATTCTTCAGGACGCGCCTCGATGCAGCCAGACGCGGTGCCAGCACGACCAGGTAAGCTAGCTGCGGACCTCGCCCCAGCAGGATATCGAGCGCCGAGACGGCCTTCGAGACGGGCTCGGTCGGGTCCTCAAGAAGCCTGGCCAGGGCTCGCTCCGCCGCGCCGTCCCACCGCCAGCGGTCCGAGAAAACCGCATCCCGGGATCCGGTCTGCGCATAGAGCGATCCCGAGTTGAATGGCGGATCCAGATAAACGAGGTCGACACAGGACTCTGGCATCCCTTCCAGGATGGCCAGGTTGTCGCCCAAGAGAAGCTCTCCGTTCACGTGGCCCATCATACTTCGCTTGACACGCCGGCCTGCCTCTATCAGAATGTCCCGGCGGGCCACGGCCCGTCCGTTCAATTCCAGGTCTCGAGGAGCCGGTGCCAGCGCATGTCGCAAGGCGACCAGCCCTCGGATACGGGGGGGTTCCCGAGCGGTCAAAGGGACCTGACTGTAAATCAGGCGGCTCAGCCTTCGAAGGTTCGAATCCTTCCCCCCCCACCAGGCCCACGTAGCTCAGTCGGTAGAGCGTATCCTTGGTAAGGATAAGGTCACCGGTTCAATCCCGGTCGTGGGCTCCACAGTTTAGGTTGTCCGAGC
>JAJYIO010000374.1 GCA_021790035.1 bacterium
CGCTGATCCCCGGGCGATGGCAGGCTTCTACTCGGCGCTCCTGGGCTGGGAGATGCCCTACTGCGAGGACTAATACTCGATGGTCTCGGATGAAACGACCTCCATCGGGTTCGGCCGGACCGACGGGCGGGAACCTCACGAGCGCCATCTCGACAGCTATTGACAGCGTGCTGGCCGACCTTGGCGATTCTGCCGACCTGTCGGGTGACGTGGCCGGGGCCGCCAGCTTCCTGGCCAGCGTCCAGGACAACGGCTCGGGCGCCGGCGTGTCGGTGCTATCCCTGCGTTCGCTTCAGGATGTCAGCGGCAATCTCGGGTCTGGCTTCGCGTTCCCGAGCCCGCAGTCCTCGACGTCGTTCACGCCCGCGGCCCCGATCAACAGCAAGCCATACTGGCTCGATCTCATCTTCAACGCCGCGACCGGCCTGGCCCAGACGACCTATGTGAGCCGTAACCACCGCTGGACCACCACGACGACCTACTACGTCAACCAGGGTGGTACGACCAACAAGCCGCCCTTCGGGTCCGAGGTGGTGGTCGCCGATGGCCTGGACGGCACGGTGCACTCCGACGAGATCATCGCCCCCGAGGCGACCGCCTCGACGCTGACCGCGGCCACGCCGACCGCGGCCCCTCCGATCTTCGTCAACGCCAGCCCGAGCCTCGAGCCGGCCTCCGAGATGGTGCGGTCGACCACGGTCACCTTCCCCAAGTTCGGCTACACGGATGGCGACCTCAACACCGCGGTCGGCTCTCGGTGGGTCGTGTACAACACGGCCAGCGCCCCACAGGCCGGCAAGTACTATCCGATCTACTCGTGGATCCGGGCGCTCCAGATCTCACGAACCGACGCCTCGGGCAGCCTCAAGGTCGATCACTACGATATCGCCACCGACTACCAGCCCGAGATCAATGCGATGGGCAAGTCGATCAACGCCCCGTTCGAGTTCATCACGGACGACTACAACCCGGCCAAGAAGACCGAATGGCACAACGATCGGACCTACAGCGCGAGCACGAATACCTGGACGGGCAACGGGTTCTTCGTCACCGCGCAGGGCTCGACACACTCGGTGCAGACCACCTGGAACACGGCGGCCACGTCGGGAGCCAGCAATGTCTGGACCCGGACGGCGACATGGACCAACAAGGCGGGCCAGACGATCGCGCTCGCGCTCGACTACAACTACGACGAGTCGGGCACCGGCAGCATCTCGGTCAGCGGCACCCGGTTCGCCACGCTCAAGTGGGGGACGAACTTCCTGGCAACGGTCACGCTATCGAGCGGCCAGACCCTCAAGTACCGGGTGCCGCGCCCGTAGGGCCAAAGCTTGCGCCCCCCTGCGGAGAAAGGTATAGCCAGAACGCGGCAAAAGCGAACGGCCCAAAGTCGGGCGGGGCTTACTCCCGCCCCCGTTTTCTTTTGAAGAAATTGAGTCCAGGTGCCTGAGAGGAGACTCGAACTCCTACGCCTCGCGGCGCCAGATCCTAAGTCTGGTGCGTCTGCCATTCCGCCACTCAGGCCTGGCTACAGTATACGGCCTGCGATGCGGATCGGGCGGCGCGGCCGATCGGGCATCAGCGGCTAGACTGCTGGCTTGCTCGAGCTGGCAAGCTCGCCGACTAAACCCCGAGCTGTTCGCGAAGCTCGGCCAGGCGGGCGGCAAGGATGTCGTCAGAAAGATCGCGATAACGCTCCGGGAGCAGGCGGCGGTTGGAGCACTCGAAGACGGCCAGGAGCTCCATGAACTCGATCATGGCCCGGTTGCGGTTGGGCACGAAGTCCGCGATCGCCTCGAACACGTCGGCCTCCGTGATGGCATGCCCGTTGCCCGCGGCGATCTCGTCGGCCAGCAACACCAGGGCCTCGATCTCGGCGGCCGAATATCCCTCGGTCCGGCGGCAGGCGTCGTCCCAGGAGAAAGAGTCGCAGGCCAGAGAGTGCTTGTGGATCTGCGCCGAGAAGATCGCGAAACGCTCGGCCAGCGATTGGGGATAGAAGAAGGGGATCTTGCGATCGAAACGACCGGGACGCTTGAGGTCGATGTCGAGCTTGTCCGGACGGTTGCTCATCACCAGCCAGAGAATCTTGCCGCGGTGGGTCGTGTCGCTCATGAAGGCCTTGATCCGGGCGAAGACGCGGCTAGAGACGCCCGAGTCGCCATCCTCGCCCGAAAGGGCCCGATCGACCTCGTCGATCAGGATCATGACCGAGCCCAGGGCCTTGACGATGTTCAGGATCTTTTCGAGGTTGCCCTCGGTCGATCCCACCCACTTGTCGCGGAAGTTCTTGAGGGCCAGGCAGGTGAGGCCGGAGTCCCGGGCGAAGGCCTCGGCCATGTAGGTCTTGCCGGTGCCCATCGGGCCCACGAAGAAGATCCCCATCGGGACCCGACGCGTCACGCCATCGCGAATGGCTCCCGCGATGCGCTGAAGATCGCCCTTGACGGTTTCGAGGCCACCCACCGCCTCGAGACCATGGGCCGGTTCGAGCAACTCGACCAGGCCGAAGCACTCGGCCTCGAGGATCTCCTTGCGCTTGGCCGAGAGCATCGACTCGTCGACAGGCCGCTCGGACCTGGCGGCCTGACGCAGGATGGCCTCGAGCTGGATGAGGCGCAGCCCCGACGACAGGCGGGCGATCGCCTCGTCGGACAGCTCCCGCCGGACGCCGAGCTGGTCGCCCACCTTGCGCACGAAGTCGAGACGCGTGGATTGGTCGGGCAGGGGCACCTCGATGAGCTCGACCTGGGGGCTGCGGACGATGTGCTTGTTGACCTCGGCCACGTTCTCGGCGATCAAGAGAACGATGTTGTTGCTCTTGAGAAGTAGCGGGTCGTTGGCCCACCGCTCGAGCGTGATGAGATGGGTCCGGTCGTCACTCCCGAGCATGGCGCCCTCGCCATCCGGGATCAGGGCCTCGACGTAATCCACGACGATTCCCGCACGCTGCCCGGGGACGGCGAGGAATCCCTCGATCATGGGCAAGGCCCGCCGCGGCTCGCGCGGGAGCTCGGCCGGTGGCGCGAGGCCCAGGATGGAGGCCCGGACGGCGAGAGAGGTCACGAATCGGTCGCGCATCGCGGGAGTCGGGAACCCGATTCCCTCGGAAAGGTCGTAGAAGGCCACGACGTCCTTGCTGGGCCCGAGTAGAGCCTCGTAGAGAAAGGTCCGCAACGGAACGAACTCGCCCTTGTAGGGCACCAGGTCGCGCACGTTGTTGTGCAGCAAGAACTGGATGGCAGCCCCGGAAAGATAGCGGGCGCGCAGCTTTTCGGCCCACGCGGGCAGGGAGTTCGTGATGACGTCCTGGCTCACAAGAAACTCTTCTCTCCGGCTGCGCCGGCGGTGACTTGCAGGGGGCCTTGCCCCCCGCAAACTACCCCCCGCTGCGGGCAAGCTGCTGCGTAGCCCTGCTCGGCAGGTGGCGTTTCATTCGAGGGTGTCGGCGCAGACGGTGGGCAACTCACAAGAAACTCTTCTCTCCGGCT
>JAJYIO010000375.1 GCA_021790035.1 bacterium
CCGACATTCCAGGCAAGACAGCGAACTACCAGCTGGCGGGATACAACGCGACGACCAATCCGTCGGCGAGCCTCAACGAGCTGATGTCTCCGAACAACTACTTCGGCCTGGCGGCGGTGCAGCAGACGACCAAGCAGGGGAAGTGGCAGGCCGACGTCTTCGGCCGCATGAACACGCTGAACTACCAGCCCGATCCGATCGGCGACCTGCTATACAACGGCGTGGCGAGCACGGTCAGCCAGAACAGCCAGAACGGAGGCTTCCAGACCGACGGTACCTACCGTCCGAACCCGGCGCATTCGATCCGCGCAGGGGCCTACCTCAGTCTCCAGGGTACCCGGACGACCAACGATGCGGTCGTCTTCCCGGCCGACGCCGCGGGAAACCAGACCAGCGACGCGACGGAATCCATCACGGACAACACGAGCGCTTCGGCGCAGTGGTACAGCCTCTACGCGCAGGACTCCTGGAAGGCGTTGCCCGCCCTGACCGTGAACTACGGCCTGCGCTACGACGCCATGACCGGCCTGGACATGACCAACCAGTTGAGCCCTCGCCTGGGCCTCGTCTGGAACGTGGCCGATGCGACGACGTTGCATGCCGGTTACGCCCGGTACTTCGTGCCGCCTTCGACCGAACAGATTGGCGCCAACAGCTTCGCCAAGTTCCAGAACACGACCAATGCCACGCCGACCCAGACCGACACCCAGGTGCTGCCCGAACGCGACAACTACTATGACGCGGGCGTCGGCGAACACCTTCTCGGCAAGGCTCTCGCCCTCGGTCTCGATGGCTACTACAAGGACCAGACGGACGTGCTCGACGGCGGGCAGTTCGGCAACTCGCTCATCAATACGGAGTTCAACTACGCTCGCGGCGTCACCTACGGTGCCGAGCTGAGCGCCAGCTACCGGCTCCAGCGCCTGGCTACCTACGCCAACCTCGCGTATTCCCACGCGATGGCCAACGGGGTTGCGACCGGCCAGTACAATTTCTCGGCCGCGGATCTGCAGTACGTGGCGGACAACTGGGTGTACCTCGATCGCGATCAGGAGTACACGGCTTCGCTGGGCGTGAGCTACCGGTTGCTGGGGACCGCCTTGAGCCTGGACGGCTTGTTCGGCAGCGGCTTGCGCTACGGAGAGATGAAGGGCCCCAACAACTTTGCTTCCTTCCCCCCCTACGAGCAGATCAACCTGGGCGCCAATCACGGCTTCGACGTACCCGGTTTCGGCAAGTTCGGGGTCCGCCTGGCCGTCCTGAACGTCTTCGACGACATCTATCCCATCAAGGTCAACGGCGCCATCGGCGTGGGCGAGCCGGCCTATGCTCCTGGCCGGTCGTATTACGTGGGGGTCGACAAGGAGTTTTGACCGGTCTACATCCCTTTTCGCGGGAAATGATCATGTGTTACCAGGAGATCCGAGCATGCCCAGCATCCTAGGCTCATTCGGAGCGCTTCAGTACGGCGGCGTCGTCGTCTATCCTCTCCTTGGCCTCGCCCTGGTCGGCGGCGCGATCATGCTCGACAAGGCCTACGTCTACCTGCGCTTCGTGCGGCTGCCGGGAGACCTCGTGGGTCTCATGGACACCTACGATTTCGACTGGGACGTTCTGGATGCCAGATTGGCGGCCCTGGGGCCCCGCAATCTGGTAGCGGGCTTCTTTCGCTCCATTTCGACCAACCGCGCCAAGCCGGCCTGGTGGATCGAGTCGCGGTCGGGCGACGAGGCACACTTCGTGCAGGTGGCGTTGAACCGCGGGCTCTGGGTGCTCGAGACGATCGTCACGGGTGCTCCCCTCCTGGGGCTCCTGGGCACGATCACGGGCATGATGAACGCCTTCAAGATCATCGGGAACCACGGGCTGGTCGATCCGAGCGGGGTTACCGCCGGCGTCGCGCAGGCGCTGATCGCCACCGCCCTGGGCCTCCTCATCGCCATCGTGGCTCTCTTCGGCTTCAACTTCTTCGCCCGCCAGCAGGCGAAGACCATGGACGAGCTGGAGCGTCTCGGCACGCGCCTGATCAACCATGTGCGCCTGGACCAGGAGACCGCGGGCGGTCGGATTCCCCATGAAGTTGCGTAGGCTGCGCCAGGCTCGCAAGGGTCGCATCGAGATCATCCCGATGATCGATGTGATGTTCTTCTTGCTGGCGACGTTCATCGTCGCCTCTCTCGCGATGCAGAACCTGCACTCCGTGCGGGTCAACCTGCCCAAGGGGATGGCCCTGCCACTGCGGACTTCCAAGCCCGTCACCTTGACCGTCACCCGGGCCAACCGGCTCTTCATCGGCACCACGCCCGTCACCCTCGCTACCTTGGCCGCAACGCTCAAGCCGCTCCTGCATGGCAAGAAGCCCAGCGTCATCGTCAACGCGGATCGGGGCTCCCTGCACGGCGTGGTCACCGAGGCCATGATCCAGGCACGCCAGGCCGGTGCGGCCCACTTCCTCATCGCCATCACCAATGTGCACTGAAGTCAGGCGGCTCGGATGCCCCGCGGCCTGCTGAGGCCAGGTTCCACGACCGGTCCCCGGCCGTTACCGGGCGGCCGCGTGCGGGACAACCCGTGGCTGCGCCTGCCGGCTGAACTCGCAATCGCCGCGGTCGTCTGGGGCGTGGTGCTGCAGAATTTAGGGAACACGCTGGCCCACCCACCCCAGCTACCGCCCCCGCCTCTCGACGCTCAGCTCGTCTCGCTGCCGCCACCGCCCCCGCCCAAACCCAAGGTCAAACCCCGGCCAAAGCGTCCGCCGGAACACAAGCCGCGCCCGGTGAAGAAGATCGTGCTGGACCCGCACCACCCGCTACACCTCTCTCCCGCGGCCACTGCCGCCATGATCGTCGTGGTCGTGACGCCTCCCCCCGCCACGCCGGCGCCCACGCAGCCACCCCTCGCCCACGCGTTCATCGGAGCGCACATCCTCTTCCAGCCCACGTTCGTCGTGCCTGACAGCATGCGGCAAGAAGCGCTTCACGCAGTGGCGATCGCCCGCTTTACCATCCGGAGGGATGGCTCTGCCCAGGTCGCGCTGCGGCGCGGCACCCCCAATCCGCGGCTCAACCTGGCGCTCGAGACCACGCTCGGTCTCTGGAAGTTCTTCCCGGCCCTCTCGGGCGGCCAACCCGTCGTTTCCACCATGGACGTGCGCATTCCGGTAGACATCGAGTGATTGCGCCCATCTGGACTGACTTTCGGTGGACTTGAAGCCGAGCGCGCCCGCAACAACCTGAAGCCCAGGCATACTTTCAGACCTGATCCGAGGGGGCGCGAAGTTGAGCCCGGGTCAGGTGAACCTGAATCCAAGGCAAGTGCCGGCGGGCCACGACGTGGCTCGCCGGCACGAGTCCCCCGAATCCCCCCCGACTTCAGCTCAAGAAACCCGCGGCGCCCGGGCGGTTCCCGTCGCCGAAGTTGAATGCCTGGCCGCCTCGCGATCCGGAGCGTCCTCCACAGGGATTCTCCTCGACCGGATTCGCGGGC